>NZ_LXJQ01000136.1:0-520 GCF_001728925.1 Pseudomonas sp. 1D4 | reverse complement strand
CAAGTGGGAGGATTTTCTCAGCCTGACGGCCGACCCAGGCATTGCCGTAATCGCCCTTGAGGTATGGGATGTGGATGTTGACGGCAACAAGATCAAATGGCCCGTCTACATCTTCTCCAAGCGCAAGCACTTCAACGACCACCTGAAACTTATCCAGAGTCTGGTGCCGCACCTGACCTGCGAAACAAAACGGATTTCGGTGTTGCAGTTCTAGTGCGCTTGCCGATGGTCTTTCTTTACAGGGACGTTGAATTTCAATGAGCGATCTTGCCGTAATCCGCAGCCTGCTCCGCTGGAGTCGCCCGGTTGAACTCCCCGAGAACCACCAGTGGGTCCACCCGGATGAGCCGGTGTTGTTGGAGTGGAGAATCAATGCGAGACCCTACAATACGAGGGTTGCAAATTTGATGTTTCTCATGGTTTTGATTTTGGCAGTATTAATTTTTTTTGTTCTTCTCACGCCAGAAAGCGATTCTTCGATTTTGGAAGATTTGGCATGGGGTGGAGCTTTTTTCTTTCC
>NZ_LXJQ01000135.1:0-587 GCF_001728925.1 Pseudomonas sp. 1D4 | reverse complement strand
CCACCCTTGTATCTCGACTACCGCCCCACCCCAGGGGCATAGTCCCCGACTGATCATCGGGGGAGGGATAGGAAGCCGTATCCACCCTTAGGCCGCGAGCCTGCAACGTAGATAGTGCTCCGCCCCTCCACACTCACTCGAACAGCCCGAACGGTATCCTGAGCCTCGAGCTCGCATTCACAAGGTTGGGCCGGGTGCAGTGATGATTGCGTCTGAACGGATCGAGAGGAGAAACCATGCCCAGCGTCATCGGCATCGACATCGCCAAACACACCTTTGACCTCGCCACCCGGCAGCCCAACGGTAACTACCGCACCAAGGCCAATCTGCCCAATAAGAAAGCGGATTTCACGGTTTTGCGGGACTGGCTGAACGAACACAGCGAACCCGGAGCCTGGGTCGTGATGGAGGCCACCGGCACCTACCATGAAGCCCTGGCCGAGTGGCTGCTTGGGCAAGGCTATCGGGTCTGTGTTCTCAACCCGGCGCAGATCGCCCACTACGCCCGCAGCCAGTTGCAGCGGGTGAAAACCGACAAGGTCGACGCCAAGCTGATCGCCGAATACGGCGAGCGCCACCAGGACGAG
>NZ_LXJQ01000134.1:0-603 GCF_001728925.1 Pseudomonas sp. 1D4 | reverse complement strand
GGCGTCTTCTGCAGCACGCTGTCTTCGGCGCCCAGTTGATACGCCTCCTGCATCCACGCCAGGCGGTTGTGCAGGGCGAGATGGCGGTTGCCGGCGCCCTTGGGCTTGCCGGTGGAGCCGGAGGTGTAGATGACGTAGGCGAGGTTTTCCGGGTGCAGCGGCACGCCGGGGTTGGTTTCGTCCTGATCGGCCCAGGCGGCGGCCTGATCCAGTTCCAGTACCGGCAGCCCGGCGGGAATCGGCAGGCCGGCTCGCAGGTGCGATTGGGTCAGCAGCAAGGCAATGCCGCTGTCCTCGAACAGGTAGGCCAGACGGCCCTGGGGGTATTCCGGGTCCAGCGGCACGTAGGCGCCGCCGGCCTTGAGGATGGCCAGCAGCCCCACCACCATCTCCACCGAGCGCTCGGCGGCGATGCCCACCAGCCCATCCGGGCCCACGCCCAGGCGGCGCAGGTGATGGGCCAGGCGGTTGGCCTCGGCGTTCAGCTCGGCGTAGCTGAGGGTGCGGCCGGCGAAAGTCAGCGCCGGGGCATTCGGCTGGCTGAGTGCGCGCTGCTCGAACAACTGATGCACGTAGATGCTGCCGGGGTAGTCGCGGGCGGTG
>NZ_LXJQ01000133.1:0-609 GCF_001728925.1 Pseudomonas sp. 1D4 | reverse complement strand
GACTTACTTGTGGATGCATGTCTTCCTCAGAAGAGAATTGGTCTAATTGGCGGCAATTTGTAGTTTGGGCATCGCTGATTATGGATGCTTGCTTTCTGATTGAATCGTGTAATCGCGCTTTGTGCGGCAGCCACGTCTTGTTCACTGGCTGATAGGCCGTAGAGTTCAAGGATAAATGCCCTTGTGGCAAGAAAATTTTTCTGGGCTACGTAGCAGCCATCGTCTCCACTGGGGTCGTCTTTCGAGCACTGCCCTGTAGGCTGTTTCGGCGGGGGGAATAATGGTACGACGTTGGATTTTTGGCCAATGGATGGGTAGTAAGCACTAATCGGAGTAATTAGGTTCTGTACGAAAAGTACTGCCGCAGGCATCGCAGCGTGCAAGCCAGCGTGACCATTGCGGCAAAACTCCTGGCGAGCTTGTCGTAACGGGTGCCAATTCTCCGGCTCTCTTTTAGCCAGCCAAACATCCGCTCGATGATGTTCCGCTGCCGGTATTTCGGACGATCAAACAGTCGGGGTAGTCCTGGCTTGGGTTTGCGCTTCATGGTGCGCCGCGGAATCACCGGCTGCATGCGGTAGCGGTCGCAGTACTGGCGCAGATGCTCAG
>NZ_LXJQ01000132.1:0-616 GCF_001728925.1 Pseudomonas sp. 1D4 | reverse complement strand
TTGCCGTAGCTGTTGTCCGGCGCCGTTTCGAACAGCCCCTCCGGGCTCATGTCCCTGAAGCCGTAGCGTTTGCAGTGGTCGACCAGGCTGTCGAGGCTCTGCGCATCGTACAGCTCGCGGTCGTCGCGCTGGCACTGGGCGGTGAGGGCGGAGTTGCCGAGGTTGTTGCCGGTGCCGTCGAAGAACAGGCCGATGCGCAGGGTGATGCCGGTTTCCGTGGCGTCCAGTTCCTCTTCTTCCTCCTCCTCTTCCAGCTCGGCTGCCGCCTGCAGGCGCTTGGCCAGTGCCGAGGGTTGCGCCGTGCTGAGGCGGTTGCCGGCCATGGCCAGGGCGGCAGAGGCGGGTAGCCAGGGGCCGAGGGCTTTCAGGCCGCTGCCCTTGCCCGGCGCGCCGCCGGCGTTGAGCTTGGCCAGCGGGCCGCTGACGGTGACGCCGCCGGGGTCGAGCTTGATGAAGCTGCCGCCGGCCTGGAGGGTCAGTTCCATGCCGGCTTCGATCACCAGCTTCTGCCCGGCCTTGAGGTGGATTTCCTGCCCGGCCTCCACGAGCCGGTTGCTGCCGATGCGGATGTGCTGCTCGTTGCCCACGGTGAGGTGGTCGTCCTGCTTCAGTTCGG
>NZ_LXJQ01000131.1:0-616 GCF_001728925.1 Pseudomonas sp. 1D4 | reverse complement strand
CTGCACTGGCACACCCTCAAGACGCTGGATAAACACCGCCTGGAAGCGTCGGTTGGCGCGTTTGAGCCAGGCGAGGTGCGTCGGCTGGTGATGGACGAGTTTGCCCTGCACAAGGGCCACCGCTACGCCACGGTGATCATGGATGCCGAGCGGACGCGGGTCCTGTGGGTCGGACATGGCAACAGCCGTGAGGCGATCCGCCCGTTCTTCGAACTACTCGGCGAGCAGTGTCAGCAGATCGAGGCGGTGGCCATGGACATGAACACGGCCTTTGATCTGGAGGTGAAGCGGCATTGCCCACAGGCCGAAGTGGTGTACGACCTGTTCCATGTGGTGGCGCGCTACGGCCGCGACGTGATCGACCGTATCCGAGTCGACCAGGCCAATCTCCTGCGTGAAGACAAACCCGCGCGCAAGGCGGTCAAGCAAAGCCGCTGGCTGCTGCTGCGCAATCGCGAAAACCTCAAGGATGGGCAGGCCGTGCAGTTGCAGGAGCTGCTGGCTGCCAACCAGCCACTGGCCACGGCCTATGTGCTCAAGGATGCCCTGAAGGATATCTGGTACGCCCCCAGCGTGCGGGAGGGCTGGCAGCGCTGGCGAGCCTGGCTGCGATACG
>NZ_LXJQ01000130.1:0-638 GCF_001728925.1 Pseudomonas sp. 1D4 | reverse complement strand
CTGCGCCTCTGGCAACCCGAGCCCCCTGCCGTAAAGCGCCTGAAAGCCCTGGTACGGCGCTTGGATGACCTGCGCGAAATCGAACAGATGGAGCACAACCGTCTGGAAGTGGCCGATGCCAACGTGAAGGCCTCGATCGAGTCGGTGCTGGAACACATCGGGCAAGAGATCAAAGAGACTCTCAAAGCGATCAACAAGCACATCGACAACGACCCGGACCTACGCTGCAAGCGCGACCTGCTGACCAGTATCGACGGAGTCGCCGACAAGACCGCCGCCCTGCTCCTGGCGGAACTGGGCGACCCGCAGCGCTTTGCCAACAGCCGCGCCATCACCGCCTTTGCCGGGCTCAATCCACGGCTGCAGGAGTCCGGGAGCTACCGAGGGCAGACGCGCATCTCCAAGATGGGCTCATCGCGCCTGAGAGCAGGCCTGTACATGCCCGCGATCAGCGCCCTGACATACAACGAAGCGATCAGAGCCATGGGCGAACGGCTAAGAGAGAGGGGCAAGACCGGCAAGCAGATCGTCTGCGCAGCGATGCGCAAGCTGCTGAACATCGCCTATGGCGTCTTGAAATCGGGCCAGCCGTTTGATGCAAAACTGGCCCTTGCTCACTAGAAATCAAGACGGTATCT
>NZ_LXJQ01000129.1:0-659 GCF_001728925.1 Pseudomonas sp. 1D4 | reverse complement strand
CGGCAGTGCCACACCCACGCCCCTGGCCAGCCAGATCGCCTATGCGCCGTTCGGGCCGCTGAAGAGCCTCACCTGGAACAACGGCATCGTCCTCAACCGCACCTACGACCAGGACTACCAGCTCACCGCCCAGCAGGTCGGCACCTGGCAGAGCCAGTACAGCCACGACGCCAACGGCAACATCACCGCACACGCCCACAGCCTGTTCGGCAGCATCAACTACCGGTACGACGCCCTCGACCGCCTCACCATGGAGGAGGCTGGTCTACGCAAGACCTACACCTACGACGCCAACGGCAACCGCACCAGTCGCACCACGGCCCACACAAGCCTGGGGATAACGTACTTTCAGCATCGCCTGAGGTATGCCCCCGACAGCAACCGCCTGCTCCAGAGCGATAGCCTGTACGAAACCGAAGTCGATGCAGCAGGCAATTACACCCGTCACACCCTGAGCAAGCGCTACCAGTACGACGACCAAGGGCGCCTCAGCAACGTCATCGACCAGCGTGGCAATGGGGTCGCACGCTACACCTACAACGCCCTCGGCCAACGCGTGCTCAAGGAAGCCCGCCAAGGCACCAACCGACTCCCTTTCACCTACCTCTACGGACCCAACGGCCAAGTGCTGGGCCAAGTGAGCTACACCGCCCAGGGGA
>NZ_LXJQ01000128.1:0-762 GCF_001728925.1 Pseudomonas sp. 1D4 | reverse complement strand
TTCCTGATTTTGGCAGAATGCCCGAATTCCACTCTCCGAGTTTCCCGATGAAGCAGATGACCTTCGCTGACGCCGAGTACGCCGGTAAGCGCAAGCAGACCCGTAAGGAGTTGTTCCTGATAGAGATGGATCAGGTGGTGCCATGGAAGGGGTTGCTTGCCTTGATCGAACCGCATTACCCGAAGGGTGAAGGTGGTCGTCCGGCCTACCCGCTGATGGTGATGCTGCGTGTGCACCTGATGCAGAACTGGTTCGGCTACAGCGATCCTGCCATGGAAGAAGCGCTGTACGAGACGACGATCCTGCGTCAGTTCGCTGGGCTAAGCCTGGAGCGCATTCCCGACGAAACCACCATCCTCAACTTCCGTCGTTTGTTGGAGAAACATGAGCTGGCGGCCGGCATCCTTGGCGTGATCAATGGCTACCTGGGTGATCGAGGCCTGTCGCTGCGCCAGGGCACCATTGTCGATGCCACATTGATCCATGCTCCCAGTTCGACGAAGAACAAGGACGGCAAGCGCGACCCGGAAATGCACCAGACCAAGAAGGGCAACCAGTATTACTTCGGTATGAAGGCTCACATCGGTGTCGATGAGGAATCGGGCCTGGTGCACAGCGTGGTCGGTACGGCAGCCAATGTTGCAGATGTTACTCAGGTCGACAAACTGCTGCACGGCCAAGAAAACATGGTTGCTGCCGATGCTGGGTACACCGGCGTCGAGAAGCGACTTGAGCATGAAGGACGCGAAGTCATCTGGCAGA
>NZ_LXJQ01000127.1:0-826 GCF_001728925.1 Pseudomonas sp. 1D4 | reverse complement strand
GAAAGAGCAAAGCCAGCTACTACGTCTGGCTCGATGACCTGCCCATCGCCCAGATCGACCTTGCCTACAACTTCGCCGGCACCGTTGTCGACAGCACCACCCTCACCTACCTGCACAGCGACCACCTCAACACCCCACGCCTGGCCACCAACCAGAGCGGCAACTTGGTGTGGAGCTGGCAGAGCGATGCCTTTGGCATCGGGCAACCCAAGACCCACGGCAGCACCATTGACGTGATTCTGCGTTTCCCCGGACAGATCGCTGATGCGCACAGTGGGCTCTACTACAACTACTTCAGGGATTACGACCCGGAGACCGGGCGTTATGTCGAGAGTGACCCGATTGGGTTGGATGGAGGGCTGAATACCTATGGGTATGTAGAGGGAAATCCTTTAAGGTCTTCGGACCCCGATGGGCTATTTGCTAGAACTGCACAGCAGCCGCTAGGAGTTCGAGGAGTCGGAGTGATGCCTGGTATGGGCGGCCTAATTACCCCGATTAGTGCTTACTACCCATCCATTGGCCAAGAATCCAACGTCGTACCATTATTCCCCCCGCCGAAACAGCCTACGGGGCAATGCTCGAAAGACGATCCCAATGGAGACGATGGTTGCTACGTAGCCCAGAAAAGTTTGCTTGCCACAAGGGCATTTATCCTTGAACTCTACGGCCTATCAGCCAGTGAACAAGACGTGGCTGCCGCACAAAGCGCGATTACACGATTCAATCAGAAAGCAAGCATCCATAATCAGCGATGCCCAAACTACAAAGTGCCGCCAATTAGACCAATTCTCTTCTGAGGAAGATATGCATCCACAAGTAAGTA
>NZ_LXJQ01000126.1:0-876 GCF_001728925.1 Pseudomonas sp. 1D4 | reverse complement strand
CCAGAGGTCGTTCCATTCCGGTTTGGGGTGGTCGGTGAGGCTGAGCAGGTGGCCGCTGACCAGGCGCGGTTCGTCGCTGTCGCCGTCGGCGAGGCGGTAGTCGCGGCGGTGGCGTTCCTGGGCCTGGCGGGCGAGGCGGCGGCCCCGGTCACGGTCGGTGAAGCGGCCGGGGTAGTCGTAGTCTTCGAGGTCGGGCTGGGGGAGGTCGTCCTGGGGTCTATGGGCGGCTTCCATCAGCAGGCTGGGCTGTTCGAAGTGGTAGTCGCGGCGGGTGACGCGCAGGGTGCGGGCTTCCATTCGCAGGCCGAAACGTTTGATGACGGGTTCGTCGGCGACCTGGCCGGTGTTGGCGAGGTAGGCGACGGGGCGGCCGAGCTTGGGGAAGGCGCTGGCGTCTTCGCCGAAGACGAGCAGGTGGCTGTCGCTCTGGTGTTCGAAGTGGAAGTGCAGGCCCTCTTCTTCGCAGAGGCGGCTGATGAAGTGCAGGTCGCTTTCGTCGTACTGGGTGCAGTAGTCGCGGGGCGGTGGGGCTTTGGGGCCGAGGCGGAAGCGGTAGGCGTCGGCGAGGATGCCGTGGTCTTCGAGGACCTGGCCGATGATCTGCGGGACGCTCAGGTGCTGGAAGATGCGCTGGTTGTGGCGCAGGGCGAGGTAGGCGAGGCGGGGGACGAGGGTGAGGTGGTAGTGGGTGAGGCGGTTGCCGATCTCGCCGACGGCGATGCCGAAGATTTGCCCGTGGACGCCGCGGCCGTCGGGGGTGAAGGCGAGGTAGGCGGGTTTGTGCAGGAGGCTTTCGAGGTCGAGGCGGCTGCGCTCGCTGACCAGTTCGAGGTCGAAACGGTAGGGCTGGTTGAGGGCTTCGTGGCCGGTGAAGGC
>NZ_LXJQ01000125.1:0-912 GCF_001728925.1 Pseudomonas sp. 1D4 | reverse complement strand
AAGGGGGAGTAGGTGTGTAATGAGCCGGTTTCCTGTAGGCGCACGGGTTTGACCGTATTGCTGACGGCCACATAGGCGCGCGGGGGGCCGTCGGCTTGGGCCCCTAGCTCCGGCCAGTCGCCTGCGCGGATGATCAGCCCCTGCTCGTAGGGCAGCAGCACGATATCCCCGTGGCCGCTCAAGGCATGGCGCAGGCGCTCCTCCCCACCCAGGCGCTCCACATAGCTCTGCCCCAGCACGGTGTACCAGTTGGCGCCCTTGATATGGTTTTGCAACCTCCGGCACATGGCATAGGCAAGGGTGTCCACCTCCAGCCCCGAGTAACGCTGGGCCAGTTGGTACTCACTGGGCATGTAGCTGTCGTAGTCGTAGGGCAACACACAGGAGAGCCCGCCATAGCCATGCTCGGCCTGGACCTGGTTGCACAGGTAGGTCAGCCACGCTTGGTAGCGCTGTGGCCCTTCCGGCTCACTGAGCAAGGTCCAGGGCAAGATCAGCTTGATATAAGAGCGACGTTGTTCCCCATGGGCTTCGAATGAGTTGAGAAATTGCAGGCTGTAGTCTTCGGCCTCTTTTTCGTTCTTGGCGCTGCTCAGGTGCCATTCCTGTCGATCATTGGGGCCTGAGGCCAATACGGCCTGGCGTTTTTTCTCGAAGCGCTCGGGGGTGGCTTTGTAGTAGCCACCTCCGGCCTGCCATCTCAGCTTGTCGCCAAACTCCTTGTAAAAGCGCTCGAAGCTCTCGACCACGCGCTGCTTGCGTTCGGCGGTGTAGCCTTCGCGAAAGTAAAGGGTGGCGATCAGCCCCAGCTTGACCACGGGCTGGCCCTGGGCGTTTTCGATCTCCAGGTCGGGGGCGTGTTGTTTGAGGGTGTCCAATGCGTTCATCTTCGGCACGCGCCTAGCCCTCCTT
>NZ_LXJQ01000124.1:0-993 GCF_001728925.1 Pseudomonas sp. 1D4 | reverse complement strand
TCCTGGCCCACGGACAGGGCCTGGGCGGCGAAGGCTTCGTTGGCTTCGATCAGGTCCAGCTCGGCCAGGCTCCAGCCGGCCTTCTCCAGGCAGCGACGGGTCGCTGAGACCGGGCCGATGCCCATGATCGCCGGGTCGACACCGGCGCTGGCGTAGCTGGCGATGCGCGCCAGCACCGGCAGGCCGAGGGCCTTGGCCTTGTCGGCGCTCATCAGCAGCACGGCGGCGGCGCCGTCGTTGAGGCTGGAGGCGTTGCCGGCGGTGACGCTGCCGTCCTTCTTGAAGGCCGGCTTGAGCTTGGCCAGGGACTCGGCGGTGGTGCCGGCGCGGGGCTGCTCGTCGGTGGCGAAGGCGATGGACTCGCCCTTCTTCTGCGGGATCAGGATGGGGGTGATCTCATCCTTGAAGCGCCCGCCCTCGATGGCCGCGCAGGCCTTCTGCTGGGAGGCGGCGGCGAAGGCGTCCTGGGCTTCACGGCTGATGCCGTACTGCTCCACCAGGTTCTCGGCGGTGATGCCCATGTGGTAGTCGTTGAAGGCGTCCCACAGACCGTCCTGGATCATGGTGTCGACCAGCTTGGCGTGGCCCATGCGCAGGCCGGTGCGGGCACCGGGCATCACGTAGGGGGCGAGGCTCATGTTCTCCTGGCCGCCGGCGATCACCACCTCGGCATCGCCACAGCGGATGGCCTGGGCCGCGAGGTGCAGGGCCTTGAGGCCGGAGCCGCAGACCTTGTTCAGGGTCAGGGCCGGCACGGCGTGGGGCAACCCGGCGAGGATGGCGGCCTGGCGGGCGGGGTTCTGGCCGCTGCCGGCGGTGAGCACCTGGCCGAGGATGACCTCGTCCACCTGGGCCCCGTCGAGGCCGGTCTGGGCCAGCAACTGGCGGATCACAGCGGCGCCCAGCTCCGGCGCGGGGATGTTGGCCAGGGCGCCCTGGAAGCTGCCGATGGCGGTGCGGGTGGCGGCAACGATGACGACGTCTTGCATGTTT
>NZ_LXJQ01000123.1:0-1000 GCF_001728925.1 Pseudomonas sp. 1D4 | reverse complement strand
CCGAGGAGTGGGCCCAGGGGTTCCTGCTGCGCTACGAGTCCGGGTTTACCGAAGGCACCATCGGCGTCGGCGTCGACGCCATCGGCCTGCTGGGGGTCAAGCTCGACTCCAGCCCGGACCGCAGCGGCACCGGCCTGCTCAAGCGCGACCGCGAGAGCAAGCGCGCCCAGGACGAATACGGCGAACTCGGCGTGACCGCCAAGCTGCGCGCCTCCAAGAGCGTGCTCAAGGTCGGCACCCTGATGCCCAAGCTGCCCAGCGTGCAGTACAACGACTCGCGCCTGCTGCCGCAGACCTTCAAGGGCGGCCACCTCAACGCCCTGGAGATCGACGGCCTGAGCCTCGACGCCGGCCGTCTGACCCAGGTGAACCAGCGTGACTCCTCCGACTACGAGGACATGACCATCACCAGCGGCGGCGCGCGCGGCATCACCTTCCGCAGCGGCACCACCAGCGATGCGTTCACCTTCGGCGGGGCCACCTACAAGTGGAACGACAACCTCACCACCGGCTACAACTACGGCAACCTCGACGACTTCTACAAACAGCACATCTTCACCCTGGTGCACATGCTGCCGCTGGGTGACAAGCAGTCCCTGAAGAGCGACATCCGCTACGCCCGCTCCACCGACGAAGGCACCAGCAACGTGGACAACAAGGCCTTCGGCGCCATGTTCACCTACGCCCTCGGCGGCCATGCCTTCGGCCTCGGCTACCAGAGCATGAGCGGCGACACCGGCTACGCCTACATCAACGGCACCGACCCGTACCTGGTGAACTACGTGCAGATCGGCGACTTCGCCAACAAGGACGAGAAGTCCTGGCAGGCCCGCTACGACTTCAACTTCGCCTCCGTGGGCATCCCCGGCCTGACCTTCATGACCCGCTACCTCTCCGGCGACAACGTCGACCTGGGCGCCGGCAAGCCGGATGGCAAGGAATGGGAACGCAACACCGACATCGCCTACGTGTTCCAGGACGGCCCGCTGAAGAACCTGGG
>NZ_LXJQ01000122.1:0-1073 GCF_001728925.1 Pseudomonas sp. 1D4 | reverse complement strand
ACCGTGGGCAATGTCACGACCGCGCTGGGCACCATCGCTCCGCCCGCCTCGGCAGACCGCGCTGATCCGTCGAAGTGGGTTCCGTTGCTGGCCAACCCCACTAGCGGCTACAGCATCGTCGGCTACACCAACCTGGTGTTCAGCCAGTGCTACAAGGACCGCGCTGACACCATCGCCATCCGCACCTTCCTCAACCGTCACTACGGCCTGAACGCCAGCAGCAACAACGATGACGAGATCGTCGCCAACAAGCTGATCCCGCTCACCGCCGCCTGGAAAGACGCCATCCGCACCACCTTCGCGCTGCCGGGCAGTTCCCTGGCCATCGGCAACACCAGCGCCTGCAACGGCATCGGCCGTCCGCTCTAAGCCCCTCGCGGGTTCGCCCCAAGAACCGGCAATGGCCTCGCGCCATTGCCGGTTCTCCGGTTCGGTAGTCAAGGCTCAATGCCGATTGACCGCTGACCCTGCCGCCACGCGGCGGAAACGACCTTCAGGACGATCCCGACCAGGTAGCCGCCTGCACCAGGCTCGGTCCCTGGCACCTAGAAAGGAATCCCTCATGCGCAATGCTCTCGCTGTTTCCCTGGCCGTCGCCGGCCTGTGTTCCGCCCAGGCCATGGCGGCCGTCGTCGGTGGCGGTGCCACCCTGCCGCAGAACCTGTACAACACCGCCACCGTGCTGCCGTCCGGCTTCAACGCCTACATCGGCGTGGGCAGCGGCGCCGGCAAGGCTGCCGTGCTGAACAACGACGCCACCCAGCTCAACCTGCCCAGCGGCACCACCGTCGACTACGCCGGCAGTGACTCCATACTGAGCGCCGCCGAACTGTCGGCCTACAAGAGTGCCCACCAGTCCCCGGCCGTGCCCGCCACCGATGCCAACAACTGGGGCCCGCTGATACAGATCCCCTCCGCCATAACCTCGGTCACCATCCCCTACAAGAAAACCAGCGTCACTTCGCTGAACCTGACCAGCCCCCAGCTGTGCGGCATCTTCTCCGGCAGCATCACCAACTGGAACCAGATCAGCAGCGCCAACGGCCCGATCACCGTGGTCTACGAACGTGGCA
>NZ_LXJQ01000121.1:0-1185 GCF_001728925.1 Pseudomonas sp. 1D4 | reverse complement strand
GAAAAATTCGAACGTAACAAACCGCACGTCAACGTCGGCACCATTGGTCACGTTGACCATGGCAAGACCACTCTGACTGCTGCTCTGACCAAGGTCTGCTCCGAAACCTGGGGTGGTTCTGCTCGTGCGTTCGACCAGATCGACAACGCGCCGGAAGAGAAGGCTCGCGGTATCACCATCAACACTTCCCACGTTGAATATGATTCGCCTGTGCGTCACTACGCTCACGTTGACTGCCCCGGTCACGCTGACTACGTGAAGAACATGATCACCGGTGCTGCCCAGATGGACGGCGCGATCCTGGTTTGCTCCGCAGCTGACGGCCCCATGCCGCAGACTCGCGAGCACATCCTGCTGTCCCGTCAGGTGGGTGTTCCTTACATCGTCGTGTTCCTGAACAAGGCCGACATGGTTGACGACGCCGAGCTGCTCGAGCTGGTCGAAATGGAAGTTCGCGATCTGCTGAACACCTACGACTTCCCGGGCGATGACACCCCGATCGTCATCGGTTCCGCGCTGATGGCTCTGAATGGTCAAGACGATAACGAGATCGGTGTTTCTGCTGTGCGTAAGCTGGTAGAAACCCTGGACTCCTACATCCCTGAGCCGGTTCGTGCAATCGATCAGCCGTTCCTGATGCCGATCGAAGACGTATTCTCCATCTCCGGTCGCGGCACTGTAGTAACCGGCCGTGTAGAGCGTGGCATCGTCAAGGTCCAGGAAGAAGTGGAAATCGTCGGTATCAAGGCGACCACCAAGACCACCTGCACCGGCGTTGAAATGTTCCGCAAGCTGCTCGACGAAGGTCGTGCTGGTGAGAACGTTGGCGTGCTGCTGCGCGGCACCAAGCGTGAAGACGTGGAGCGTGGCCAGGTTCTGGCCAAGCCGGGCACCATCAAGCCGCACACCAAATTCGAGTGCGAAGTGTACGTGCTGTCCAAGGAAGAAGGTGGTCGTCACACCCCGTTCTTCAAGGGCTACCGTCCGCAGTTCTACTTCCGTACCACCGACGTGACCGGCAACTGCGAACTGCCGGAAGGCGTTGAAATGGTAATGCCGGGCGACAACATCAAGATGATTGTCACCCTGATCGCCCCGATCGCCATGGAAGATGGCCTGCGCTTCGCGATTCGCGAAGGCGGCCGTACCGTTGGTGCCGGTGTTGTTGCCAAGATCATCGAGTAA
>NZ_LXJQ01000120.1:0-1193 GCF_001728925.1 Pseudomonas sp. 1D4 | reverse complement strand
ACTGCAAAGCCGACCTGGCTGACCTGGCCGGCGGCGTTGCGGCTGTAGTGGATGCTGAAGCCGGCGGGGTAGTCGATGCGCACGAGGTTGCTGGCGGCGTCATAGGCGTAGCCGAGGGTGTCGTACTGATCACTCCCCAGCACGGGCACGGAGCGCAGTTGCTGGATGAGGTTGCCACGCTCGTCGTACTGGTAGCCGAGCACGCCGCTGGCGTCCTGCACGGCGGTGAGGCGGCCGACGCCTTTGTTGCCGTCGGCGGTCATGTCGTAGTGGTACTGGACGTTGAGCGCGGGGGTGGCGGGGTACTGGCGGGCGGTGAGGCGGTTGAGGGCGTCGTAGCGGTAGGTGGTGACGACGCCCCGGGCATCGGTCTTCTGGATGACGTTGCCGGCGGCATCGTGCTGGAAGGTGGTGGTGCCGGTGTCGGGGCTGATGAGCTTGGTGAGGTTGCCGAGGCCGTCGTACTCGTAGCGGGTGGTGACGCCGCGCGGGTCGACCACCTGGGTGAGGTTGTCCTGGGCGTCGTAGGCCTGGGTGGTGACGCCGTTGAGGGCGTCGGTGCTGGAGACCAGGCGGTCGAGGGCGTCGTAGGCGCGGGTGCGGCTGAACTGGCGCGGGTTGGTGTCGGTGGTGGGGTTGTCGTTGAGGTCGTACTGCTGGCTGTGGGTCTGGCCATTGGCGCCGACCGAGCGCAGCAGGCGGCCGAGCTCGTCGTACACCCACTGTTGCTGCTGGGTGAGGCTGTTGGTGGCGTCCTTGATGCGCTGGGCGGTGCGGTTGCCCATGGCGTCGAGGTCGAACTCGACCTGCTCGCCGAGGTTGTTGGTGATCCTGGTCAGGCGCCGGGCATCGTCCCAGGTGTAGGCCAGCCAACTGCCGTCGCCCCGGGTGACCTGGGTGATCTGGCCGATGGCGTCGTGTTCGAAAGTGGTGCTGCTGCCACCGATGCTGACCGAGGCCAGCCAGCCCTGGGGCGTGTAGCCGAGGGTGGTGGTGACGCCGTTGGGGTCGATGACGGTCTGCGGGTTGCCGTAGCTGTCGAAGCGGGAGAGCTGGGTGACGTGGCCGAGGGCGTTGGTGACGGTTGTGAGGTGGCCCTGGGCGTCGTAGGCGTAGCGGGTGATGTCCTGGACATCGGTGCGCGGGCCGTCGGCGGTTTCGATCTGGCCGGCGGCGGTGTAGGTGTAGCTCCA
>NZ_LXJQ01000119.1:0-1211 GCF_001728925.1 Pseudomonas sp. 1D4 | reverse complement strand
GCTGATGGGAGAAAGTGTGCCACCAAAGCGCCCGAAGAGGCAATTGGCCAAGTTGTCGATTGCGAACCATCTCCGTTTGTCCGCCTTTTGCCCGCGATGAGTTGTCTAGTCCTGAAATAGGTTTACACATTTTCGGCTAGCTTTGCTCCACTCAGAACCCCCTATGTACCGCATCGGGGGTTCTGTATTTCAACGCATGATGCGGCCGCTCCGCGTTGTAAATATCCACTGCTTCACGCACCATTTCCCGCGCTTGCGTCAAATCCTGCGGGCTTTGCAACAATAACTCTCCTTTCAAAATCCCGTTCACCCGCTCCGCCAACGCATTCTGGTAGCAGTCATACCCATCCGTCATTGAGCATTTCACCCCGTACCGTTCATGTAGTGACTGATACAGCCCCGAGCAATACTGCACGCCGCGGTCCGAGTGATGGATAAGCTCCCCGCCGCCACGCCGTTGCTTCAGCGCTTTCTTGAACGCCATCGCCACCGACTCGGCATGCATTCCTTCGTGTACGTGATGGCCCACTATCTTGCGTGAGTAGGCATCCGTCACCAGGCTCAGGTACAGCGGCCCGCTCCTGGCTGGCAGATAGGTGATATCTGCGACCCAGACCTGCTCCGGTGCTACCGGAGTGACCTGCTCTGGCCCCGCCTTGAGCAAGTTGGGATGACGGTAGAAACGGTGAAAACTGTGGGTGGTCTTGTGATACGCCCGTCTGTGCTGCACCAGCAGGCGGTGCTCGGTCAATATCTGAAACAGCCTGTCACGCCCGACCTTGAGCCCGCCATCATCCTGACCCTGCAGCAGATAATGCAGCTTGCGAGTGCCCACCCGAGGTTGTCGTAGTCGAACCTGACGCACGAAGCGCACCACCTGTAGCCCTTGTGCATGGCGCTCGTCGGCGACCCGATTGCGCTTGTAGTAAGCCTGCCGGCTTATCCCCAGAAACAGGCAAGCCCTGACAATGGTCAGCCTCTCGACTTGCCGCTGCGAGAGGACTTGCCGGGTCGCTTTTTTACGATGAAGACGCCGTAGTCATTCTTCAGTACATCGACGACGGCCTCGAAGAACCGGGCTTTCTGACTCATCAGCGCCAGCTGCTGCTCGAGTTCCTTGATACGCTGTTCGGGCGTCTGGTTGTCGGGGTCAGGCATGGTGATGCTCCTGCCGGCGCGCACAGAAGCCCCCTGGCTCCAATCTTGCCGAC
>NZ_LXJQ01000118.1:0-1221 GCF_001728925.1 Pseudomonas sp. 1D4 | reverse complement strand
GGGTTCTACCCCGTTAGCACGGACACTTTCGAGTAAGCTCACGTCGAGCTGAAGGAGTGTTCATGAAGCGCAAGAAATACAGTCCTGAATTCAAGCGGGAAGCCATCGAGTTGGTTCGTCGTTCAGGGGCGAGCTGTCGACAAGTGGCCCTGGAGATTGGTGTGGCTCCGAACCTGCTCACACGCTGGGTTCGAGAGGCACGGCCAGGCACAGAAAAGGCCTTTCCCGGAACAGGTAGCCCGCGAGATGAGGAGCTGGCCAGGCTCAAGCGTGAATTGGCCCGGGTGACCAAGGAGCGTGATTTTTTAAGAGACGCGGCAGCGTACTTTGCCAAGGAGTCATCGAGCGGTACACGGTGATCCAGCGCTGCCGCAACGAGTACCCGGTACGACTGATGTGCCGTTGCCTGAAGGTTTCTGCCAGTGGTTACTATGCCTGGCAGGATCGCGAGCCAAGCCCACGTGCTCAAGAGAATGCGCGCCTGGTGAGGCGCATTCGGGAGATCCACGAGGACAGTCGTGGTGTGATCGGAGCGCCACGTATGCACGAGGATCTGCTCGACGAGGGCGAATCTGTCAGCCTGAACCGCGTTGCTCGCCTGATGGCCGCTGAGCGAATTCAAGGCTGGCCACGCCGGAAGAGGCGTGGCTTTGGAAGAGTCGCCAGCGGCCGTCCGGCAGGCGTGAAAAATCTGCTGGAGCGCGATTTCACTGCGCAGGAACCGGAGCGCAAGTGGGTCACGGACATCACGGAAATAGCCACACTGGAAGGCAAGCTATTCCTATGCGTGGTGCTCGACTTGTACAGCAAGCTGGTGATCGGCTGGTCGATGCATCACCGTCAGGATCGGCAGATGGTGATTCGAGCGGTGGAGATGGCGATCTGGCAGCGCCAGGGTGACTGGTCAGTGATCCTGCATTCGGATCGCGGCAGCCAATTTACCAGTGCTGACTACCAGCGCTTTCTGAATCGAAACACGCTGGTCTGCAGTATGAGTGCAGTCGGACATTGCGGTGACAACGCTGCCTGTGAAGGCTTCTTCGGTCAGCTCAAACGGGAGCGCGTTGCCCATCAGTCGTATCGAACTCGTGATGAAGCACGGGCCGACCTATTTGACTACATCGAGCGGTTCCACAACCCACGAATGCGTCGTAGAGTCGCCCGGCAAGATCTGAAGTTTTCAGCCCTTTTCAAACCGTCCGTGGAAACGGGGTAGAACCC
>NZ_LXJQ01000117.1:0-1227 GCF_001728925.1 Pseudomonas sp. 1D4 | reverse complement strand
GTCCAGGCCGACAGCGGCGAACTCAAGGCCACCGCCAGCACCCTCGACAACCGCAACGGCAAACTCCTTACCGTCCAGGGCGCCCTGACCGTCGACGCCCAGGACCTGCGCAACCAGCAAGGGCGCCTCATCGCCCAGAACGGCCCCCTCACTGCCCGCAGTGACACCCTCGACAACACAGCCGGCCGCCTCCAGGGCGACAGCGTCGACCTCACCACCCGCACCCGCCTCGACAACAGCCAAGGCCACATCACCGCCACCCAGGGCAACCTCAGCCTCACCCGCGGCGAACTGCTCAACGACAACGGCCAGATCCAGGCCAAGCACAGCCTCACGGCGAACGCCGACAGCCTGCGCAACCACAGCGGCAGCCTCGGCGCCGACACCATCGACCTCACCCTCGGCGGCCTGCTCGACAACAGCGGCGGCCTGGTGGAAGCCGCGCAGACCCTCAGCCTCGACCTCAACGACGCCCGCAACGCCAACGGCAAACTGCGCGCCCTGGGCCGCAGCGGCGAAAGCGTCTTCCGCCTCGGCGGCCGCTTCGACAACGACAACGGCCTGGTGGAAATCGGCAACGCCGCCTTCCGCCTCAGCAGCACCCAGCTCAGCAACCAGGGCGGCACCCTGCACCACGTCGGCAACCAGGGCTTCGGCCTCAACCTGGCCGACGTCGGCCAGGCCGGCGGCCGCTTCCTCACCAACGGCACCCTCAGCCTCGACGTAGCCGACTGGACCAACAGCAGCCTGCTGCAGGCCCAGCGCATCGACCTCAAGGTCGGCCGCTTCACCCAGACAGCCACCGGGCAACTGGTGTCCATTGAGGACATCACCGCCAGCGGCACCGACTGGATCAACGACGGCCTGATCGAAACCCAGGGCAAGCTCCAGCTCGCCCTTAGCGGCCGCTACCAGGGCAACGGCAGCCTCAAGAGCCAGAGCGACATGACCGTCAGCGCCGCCAGCGCCGAACTGGGCAGCGGCGCCCAACTGCGCAGCGGCGGCAACGGCGACTTCCGCCTGGGTGGCGCACTCACCAGCGCCGGCCAGCTCAGCGCCGCCGGCGACCTGCTGCTCAAGGCCGGCAGCGTGGACAACCGCGGCACCCTCGGCGCGACCAAGGCGTTACGCATCGAGAGCGACAGCCTGCGCAACGAGCGCGGCCTGGTGTTCAGCGGCGCGGACATGGTGCTGCGCACCGGCAGCCTGACCAACCTGCTGGGGGAC
>NZ_LXJQ01000116.1:0-1245 GCF_001728925.1 Pseudomonas sp. 1D4 | reverse complement strand
GATGGCCCGGCCCTGGTCGTCGTAGGTCCAGGTGGCGTAGCGGATGCCGCGTTCGTCGGTGATGCCGGTGAGGAGGCCATTACTATAATGATAACGACGCGTGGAACTGCCACTTGGGTAGTCGTATATAGCGGACTCCAAGTTTCTTGAGAGGCTGTAGTTGTACTTGATGGTCATTGTTGGGGTTGTGATTTTTGTTGGTTGATGAAATTCATCTTCAGCGATTTTGAGTTCGTTGTTGAAGTTGTCGGTTAGTTTAATTCCTTGCCAAGAGTGCTCAAGCTTAATTTTTTGCTTGGAACTATAAAGGTTAATTAGGTTGCCGTCGTTGTCGAAGTCATAGATATCATTGTTGGATGCGGTGTAAGTCCAGGTGTTAAGATTGCGTGTGAGTTGTCCGCGCTCTGTTCTGAGTGGGTCGAATTTTTTGTCGCTTGGGATGAATGTTGCTTCCTTGCCATCGCTGAAGGTAATTTTTATTTTACTTGTGAGGTTTTGGAGTATGGCTGAGTAATTATGACGCCATTGGCGGTCTGAGCTGTTGTAGAAACGCTCGAATCTGATGTTGCTGTTTATGTCTTTCTCTTTTTGGAAATTGTTGCCGTTGGTCGCGTAGAATTGATCGTTGTTAATAGAGCAGGAAGGGTTAGGCGCAGCAGCACCTTTTTCCAGTTCAGCTATCTCGCACTCTCCATTGGAGGGGTTGTAGTTCGCTGGAGAGTGGCAGTTGTCTCCATGTCGATAGGCTGTACCATAGAAACCTGCTTCAAAGCCGATCTTTCCGCTTCGGCGATTAGTTGTCTTGGCGAGACATTTAAATTGCCTGGAATTACTTGTCGCCTCTATGCGTACAAATTGATAGTGCCAGTCTTCGGTTACAGTGTTTAGCCACTTATGGTACGCAATGCATGATGCTGTTGGGGATGTATGGAATGGATGGCCAGCATATTGGTTATCAATTGTCCATTGGAAGTCCGCGGCATTCAGCGGTGTGGTGGCAAGGGAGAAGGAGATAATTAGGATGATACTGCCAGTTGTTTTTCGAGCTATAGGCGGCATATTTTCTATTCCCGGTCTGAGACTTTAAGACCTAATTGATGTCCTTGCTCATCGTACTTGTAGGTAGTGATACGGTCTGTTTCGGTGACGGTGAGCGGCAGGAACAGCATTGGGTGCCAAGTAGTGGTGACGGTGCGCGCCTGAGGTGTACCGAAGGCTTCGGTGCGGGAGACTTCGAGGCCACGC
>NZ_LXJQ01000115.1:0-1680 GCF_001728925.1 Pseudomonas sp. 1D4 | reverse complement strand
AGCGCCGTCACCGACAAGGCCGGTACCCCCATCGCCCACTACGCCTACAACGCCCTCGGCCAGCGGGTGCTCAAGGAGGTCCAGCAGGGCACCGCCCGTACCCCCTACACCTACCTCTACGGCCCCGACGGCCAGGTCATGGGCCAGGTGCGCTACACCACCGCCGGCAGGAAGAGCAAAGCCAGCTACTACGTCTGGCTCGACAGCCTGCCCATCGCCCAGATCGACCTGACCTACAGCGCCGGCACCACCATCGCCAGCACCACCCTCACCTACCTGCACAGCGACCACCTCAACACCCCGCGCCTGGCCACCAACCAGGGCGGCAACCTGGTGTGGAGCTGGCCGAGCGATGCCTTTGGCGTGGGGCAGCCGAACAACCACGGCAGCACCATCGACGTGATCCTGCGCTTCCCCGGGCAGGTCGCCGATGCGCACAGTGGGCTGTATTACAACTACTTCAGGGATTACGACCCGGAGACGGGTAGGTATGTGGAGAGTGATCCGATTGGGCTTAAGGGAGGGTTGAATACTTATGGGTATACAATGGGCAACCCACTTAATAGTTACGATTTCTTTGGACTAGAAGTTTCCGGCTACTACCAGAAGAGCACTGGCGAAGTATTTCTATATGACTCTGACACAAAACAAATGGTATCGGGAACCTTTGAATCAGGCGGAAAACCATATGGAGACCCAGCGCCCGACGGGACATATACAATCTACGGAACACCACGCGACGACTTTTTCAGACTTGATCCTCAAGACGAAACCCCTAATGACGACATAGATCAAGCCAATGGCAGATGGGGAATTCGCCTTCACAAGCCTGGCCGTACTGTGGGATGTATAGCAGCTACAGACGCAGAACAATGGGGAAAAATCAAACCATTCCTACTTTCGACCAAAACAACCCCTGGAATTGAAGGAAGCTCCATTAAGACAGTGCCAATACTAAATCGAGCCGGGCTCAATATTATCTATGGCAGCACCCCGGACACACTTGTTAGATACGGAACCTTGTATGTCATACCATAACGAAAGAAACATTGTGCCCACAGTAAGATTATGGCCCCTATCACTGTGTATCGGGACATTCATCTATATTGCCGGCGCAGCATTTTTTTCCGGGCTTTCAGGGTGTGGTAGCTCATACTTTGTCACCCAATTTTTAGGAATATCCATGGCTATATGTATTGGAGTGGGTCTATTTTCATATACAAGAATTTATCGCAATACATCAGGAAAGAAAAAATGGCTCGGAGCGATATCCTTAGCCATTTCATATTTCCTAGTCTCCACGCTATTTAGTGCCGGAGGATGGACTTATTACATGAATCCATCATCTGTCAGTACTGCTATCCCTGAATTCTGGCAAGCCTTACAGGGAAATCGCTGCGCCTAGAATCCTGCTATAAAAATCCAAGCATGCGACTCAGCGCCAGCAGGAAGGCAGAAGCATATCGCAGGCCAGAAATGACGCATTGCAGTCTAGGTTCTGTACGAAAAGTCGGTACAGGTAGAATCGCCACCATGATTGGTTGGAGGTCCACATGGCAAGGCGCTACGAACTCCCAGATGCGGGCTGGGAGTTGATCAAGGATCTGGTTGCCCCGGAACAGAAGATGGGCCGACCTCGAAGTGATGATCGGCTGGTGCTCAACGGCATCTTCTGGATTC
>NZ_LXJQ01000114.1:0-1708 GCF_001728925.1 Pseudomonas sp. 1D4 | reverse complement strand
GTACTACCCCCTCGAAGACCAGATGCGCGAGCGTGACCACGTCTACGACTGGCACCTGGCCCGTGAGGTACAGCCCGGTTCCCTGGCGCTCAACGACTATGACTTCCAGCGCCCCAGCGCGCGCCTGGAAGTGCGCTCCAGCATCAGCCGCAGCCACAGCAACGCCGAGCACCCGCTGTACGACTACCCCGGCGAATACGTGCAGACCGGCGACGGCGAGCAGTACGCGCGCAACCGCATCGAGGCCATCCAGACCCAGTACGAGCGCGTGCAACTGCGCACCAACGCGCGCGGCCTGGGCGCCGGCCACCTGTTCAAGATGACCGGCTACCCCCGCGCCGACCAGAACCGCGAGTACCTGATCATCGGCGCCCGCTACGCGGTCAGCCAGGAAGCCTACGAAAGCGGCTCGACGGGCGGCACGCTGCAGTTCAACAGCAGCCTGGAATGCATCGAGGCACGCCAGCCCTTCCGTCCCATGCCGACCACCATCAAGCCCATCGTCCAGGGCCCGCAGACCGCCATGGTGGTCGGGCCCAAGGGCGAGGAGATCTGGACCGACCAGTACGGCCGGGTGAAGGTGCATTTCTATTGGGACCGGCACGACCAGTCCAACGAGAACAGCTCCTGCTGGATTCGCGTCTCCCAATCCTGGGCCGGCAAGAACTGGGGCCACATCCAGATCCCGCGCATCGGCCAGGAGGTGATCGTCAGCTTCCTCGAAGGCGACCCGGACCGTCCGATCATCACCGGCCGCGTCTACAACGCCGAGCAGACCGTGCCCTACGACCTGCCCGCCAACGCCACCCAGAGCGGGATCAAGAGCCGCTCCAGCAAGGGCGGCACACCGGCCAACTTCAACGAGATCCGCATGGAGGACAAGAAGGGCGCCGAGCAGCTCTACATCCATGCCGAGCGCAACCAGGACATCGTCGTGGAGAACGACGAGACCCACTCCGTGGGCCACAACCGCACCAAGAGCATCGGCAACGATGAAGTGGCCCTGATCGGGCAGGACCGCCTGCGCGCCGCCAAGCGCCACGACACCCTGGTGGTGGGCGGCGCGAAGAGCGACAGCGTGAGCACCCGCTACCTGATCGAAGCCGGTGCGCAGATCCGCCTGGTGTGCGGGCAGAGCGTGGTGGAGTTCAACGCCGACGGCGTGATCAACATCTCCGGCACCGCCTTCAACCTGTTCACCGCCGGCAATACCGCCATCGACACCGGCGGCCGGCTGGACCTGAACTCCGGCGTGGCCAGCGCCGTGCCCACCAATGGCGAAGGCGACAAAGGCGCCATCGACGGCAAGGTCGACGCCCTCTTCCCGCCGCCGCCCAAGAGCTGAAAACCGCCGGGGCCGCGCAAGGCGGCCCTGGTCTTTCGCAGCTCTACACGCCGCGCCGGCCTGAAACAAAGCCCCATGTGGCCCGGCCACACACCCTGCTCCGTCTCCCACAACCTGTGGCACCTCCCGCATGAGCGAGAAGACAGCGGACAGCGTCTGCAGCGGCTACGGGCAGAGCCACGAGGTGCCCAACCTGTTCATCTCCGATGGCGGCCTGTTCACCACCAGCGCGGCGGAGAACCCCACGCTGACCATCGTCAGCCTGGCGATCCGCCAGGCGGAATACATCGCCCAGGCGCTCGACAAGCGTGCGGCCTAGGCTGCGCTAGCCGGTTAATGGGCCAGGGACGGCCCTTTTTTCTT
>NZ_LXJQ01000113.1:0-2057 GCF_001728925.1 Pseudomonas sp. 1D4 | reverse complement strand
CGTAAGCGCTCCATAAACCCCACCTACCCAGCTCAGGCGGCTTGGCTTTAAATCGCCCTCAGGTTCCAGGGCAGCAGCGCTTCATAGTCTTCGACGCTATTGGCCTGGGGTAGGCGCTCGAGGACATGGCGCAGCCAGGCGTAAGGTTCCTGGCCATTAGCCTTGGCGGTTTCGAGCAGGCTGTAGAGCTGCGCGCTGGCCCTGGCACCCTTGGGGGTGTCGCTGAATAGCCAGTTCTTGCGCCCGATGACGAACGGGCGGATGGCGTTCTCCGCGCGGTTGTTGTCGATCGGCAGGTGCCCGCCTTCGACATAGCGCACCAAGCGGCTCCAGTTGCTGGCCAGGTAGTTCACGGCATTGCCCAGCGCCGTTTTTCCAGCAACCTGCGGCTGGGTTTTGTCGAGCCAGGCGTTGAGCTGGTCGAGCAGCGGCTGGCTGCGTTGTTGGCGGGCGCTCAGGCGTTCGCTGTCGTCGGCTTTTTTCAGCTCACGTTCGATGCCGTAGAGCTTGTTGATCAGGTTCAGCGCCATGTCGGCCCGGCCGACCTTGCCCTTGGGTTGCACCTTCTGCGCCTCGACGAACTTGCGTCGCGCATGCGCCCAGCAGGCCAGACGTTCGATGCCGTCTTGCTGGGCCACGGCGTTGTAGCCGGCGTAGTCGTCGGTCATCAGGTAGCCGCGATAGCCCGCGAGCAAGCGCAACGGTACGGCCTGCGCGCGGCTGGTGTCGTAGTCGAAGAGAACGACCGGCCTGTCCGGCGGGCCACCGCATTGCACCCACATCCAGGATTGTGCGGTGGGATCGCGCCCCGGCTCATGCAGCACCTGTAGCCGGGTTTCGTCGCAGTGCAGCAGCGGATAGTCGAACAGCGTGTCGCGCAGCAGGTTGAGCAGCGGTTGCAACTGCTCGCCGCACTGGATCACCCAGCGCGCCAGGGTCTGGCGGGGGATGTCGACGCCGTGGCGGCTGAGCATTTTCTCGAAACGATACAGCGGGATGCCGTCGGCGTACTTGGTGGTCAGCAGCATCGCCAGCACGCTCGGTGTGGCCAGACTTTTCTCGAGCAGTTGTGCCGGTTTGTCGGCGGTCACCGGGGCGGCTTCGCAGGCGTTGCAGGCGTAGGTCTTGCGCACGTGGCGGATGACCCGCACCTGCATCGGGATGATCTCCAACTGCTCGCTGGTTTCCTCGCCAATGACCTGCTTGCGGCAGCCACAGGCGCAGGTCAGCTCGTGCTCGGGCAGTTCGTGCACGATTTCAACACGCGGCAGGTTGGCTGGCAGCGGCTTGCGCTTGCCGCGACGCGTGATCGGTGCGACGACTTCTTCGGCTTCGGCTTCGGCTTCGGCTTCGGCTTCGGCTTCGGCTTCGTTTGTTGCCGCGGTCGGCGTTTCGAGCAGCTCTTCGGCCTCGTTGAACATGGCCAACTGCGGCGAGTCGGCATCTTCAGGGCTGCGCTCGGACTTGGGCGAGAACAGCTTGTGGCGTAGCAGGGCGACCTGTTCCTGGAGTTGCGCCACCTTTCCTTGCGCCAATAGCAGCATCTGCTTGAGCAGTACAGGATCGTCGGGAAGGTGGTCGGCAGCAGATTTCATGGCGTCGGATTATACCGGCTCAGGCCACGAAACGCGGCCTCAACACCTGATGCGGACGGTTGCGCCACAGATCGATGCCGTCGAGCAGCCAGTTCAGCTCATCGACCGTCAGTTCGATGACCTCGTCGCCAGCATCGGGCTTAGTCTTGAAGCGCTCGGCCTCCAGACGCTTGAGCCACAGGCAGAAGCCATTGCGCTCCCAGTAGAGGATCTTGACCTGACTGCGGGCGCGGTTGAGGAATACGAACAGCACCGGATTGAATACCTCCACCTTGATATCCAGCTCGACCAGGGCGGCCAGGCCGTTGATGGATTTGCGGAAATCGACGGGCTTTGGGTAGAGGTAGACCTTCTGTACCTTGGCGTCGGGACGCATCATGACGGTGAACTCCGGTGAAAACGGGAGCCCAGCATCCGGAAACGGATAGCTCAGTTGAAGGTGGGGTTTATGGAGCGGTTACG
>NZ_LXJQ01000112.1:0-2497 GCF_001728925.1 Pseudomonas sp. 1D4 | reverse complement strand
CTGGCGGAGGTCTGGGAGAGGGTGAGCTTGCCGTTGGCGTCGATCTGGATGTCGCCGCCACTGGCGGCCATGTCGCCGGCCAGTTTGACGCCGACGCCCTGTTCGGTGCCGACGAGGCGGATGGCGCCGGCATACATGCCGCCCAGGGCGCTGCTGTCGATGGCCAGTTGGGGTTTGTCGGTGCCGTCGTCGGCCTTGGCGGTGGCGGCGAGGGTGGTGGCGTCGACGTCGTTGCGGCCGGTGACCATTGCCAGTTGCCGGGCGTGCAGTTCGGCGTTGATCTGGGCGCTGCGGGTGATCAGTTCGAACTGGTCGACGTTGCTGGCGTTGAGCCCCTGCCCTTCGATGCGGATCTGTCCGCCGTCGACGTCGTAGCGTTTGAGGGCGCCGTTCTCGACCACGGGGGCGCCGGTGCTGAGGGTGGCGCGGGGGGTGTTGATGAAGCCGCAGCCGTCGCAGGTGATGCCGTGGGGGTTGGCGACGATGACGTGGGCGCCCTGCCCGGCCACTTCGGTGTAGCCCTTGAGCTGGCTGGGGTTGGTGCCGGTGACTTCGTTGAGGATGACGCCGGCGGCGCGCCCGTTGAGGTTGGGGTTGCCGAGGATGTAGCCGCCCAGTTGGGTGCTTTGCAGTTTGTTGGTGGCGTTGTTGAGGATGAGCCCCTGTTCGCCGACGTTGTAGTCGCTGAATTTGTTGTGCGACAGGCCGTTGCCGTTGGGCGTGGCGATGTTGACCACGGGTACGCCGTTGGCGGCGGCGCCGAGGCTGGTGTTGCCGCCGGCGGCGGCGTCCACGGCGAGGTCGGCGGCGGTGCTGACGATGGGGTTGAGGAACATGACGCCGATGAGCACGGTGGCGATGTTCTGGAAGAAGGGGCTGCGAACGTCCATGAGGTGGGGCTCCGGGTGACGCGGAATCAGTAGAACAGGTCGATGCGGGCGTAGATCGGGTGCTCCTGGCGTTCGATGACGTCAGGGCGTTCGAGGGACCGCGCGAAGGTGAGCGAGACGGCCAGGTTCGGGCCGCGGGCGCTGAATTCGAGGGCGTTGCCGCTCAGGCGGCCATGGGCGCGGGCGTTGTTGCGGTCGCCCTGGATCTGGCCCAGGTCGTAGGCGAAGGCGAGGCCGTACTGGCGCACGAAGGGCTGCAAGGGTGCCCAGCCCACGGGGCGGGTCCAGCGCAGTTGGTTGCGCCAGTAGCCGCCGCTGTTGCCGGACAGGGATTGCTCCTTGAAGCCGCGCACCGAGCTGAGGCCGCCGATGCTGATGCGCTGGGGGCTGTTGAGTTCGTCTTCGCTGCGCTGGTAGTTGATGAGGCTGTCGAAACTGAGGCTTTCCCCGAGCAGTTGGAAGGGCTGCAGGTAGCTGGCGGTGAGGCTGTATTTGTCGTAGCGGGCGTTGGTGCCGCTCTTGCCGTCGATGCGGCTGTTCTTGGCGTCCAGGGCGCCGATGCCCTGTTGCCAGCCGAGGTCGAGGTTGACGAAGGCGCTGCCGAGCCGGCGGCCGTGGTTGAAGCCCAGTTGGGTTTCGGTGATGCGCGGGCTGGAGCTGCCCAGCAGGGTGTTTTCGATGTAGTTGCGGGTTTCCAGGTGGGCGAGGCCGAGGCTGAGGCCGGTCTTGCTGACGCTGTCGCGGTGCAGGACGCGGTCGGCGCGCAGTTGGTGGGTCTTGCTTTCGCCGTCGTAGACGAAGGCGAAGCCCTGGCCCGGGGTGCGCGTGCGGTAGTAGCTCTGGCTGTAGGCGTAGCTGAAGCTCCACCAGCCATACGGCAGGCTGTAGGCGAAGCTCTGGTTGGCGGAGTGGCGCCAGCGGTCGCTGACGGCGTCGCCGCCGGCGCGCAGGCTGAGCTGGTCGGCCAGGCCCAGGGGGCTGTCCCATTCCAGGCTGGCGCCCCACTGCTGTTCGCCGGTGCTGCGCTGGCCGTCGTTGTGGCGGTTGAAGCCGACCCGCCAGGGCTTGCCGGGCTCGCCCTTGAGCTGGACGCGGCTGCCGCCCACTTCGCTGCCGGGCACCAGTTCCAGTTCGGCGGGGCGCGAGGGCAGGCGGTTGATCTGCTCCACCAGTTGCTCCAGTTCGCGCAGGTTCAGCGGCTCGCCGGTCTGCGCCGGGGAGGCCAGGGCCAGTTCGCGGTCGCTGGCGATCGCTGAGCCTTCAACGCCCTCCAGGCGGCCTTCGACGACGATGACGTCCAGTTCGCCGTCGGCCAGGTCCTGCTGCGGCAGGTAGGCGCGGGAGGTGACGTAGCCGCGGTCGATGTAGTGCTGGGTGATGGCCTTGAGCAGGTCGTTGAGGCGCCCGCTGTCCAGGCACTGGTGTTCGAAGGGCTTGAGCAGTTCGCGCTGGCGCACCTCGCTGATCAGGTGCACGCCCTGCAGGCGGATGCGCTGGATGTCGAAGCACGGGCCCTGTGCCTGGGGCGGGCTGGGCGCTACCGGCTCGGCGCGGCCGGGCAGTTGCTGCAGTTCCTGCAGGCGCTTGCGCTGCTCTTCCAGCAGCCG
>NZ_LXJQ01000111.1:0-2561 GCF_001728925.1 Pseudomonas sp. 1D4 | reverse complement strand
CTGTGCCTGAGAGTCGCTTGGGCAAACGACCTTTTCGTGAGACCCAAATCGGCTCGATCATCACCAGCCTGTTCAAAGGGGACGTGCTTGATGTGCTGCACGGCTTGTTTTTCGTGATTTTCCTGGGGACTTACTTCGCGGAGAAAATCCAGAACTTCAAGCTTGGACCACCCCCAGAACTGACCGACCCCGCCATCGTCGAATGGTCCCAGCCGCTGCCCCCTGAGCAGTGGGCCAAACGCTCCCCGGAACTGGAGGCCGCCATCCAGGCCCGTGAGGCGGAGCTGGCCGCGCAGATGGAGGCCAAGCAGGTATGACCTCACCTGTCGCTGGTAGCCAAACCAAGCGCCTGTTCTCCCGCGACGACTACCTGGCCCCGCCGGCCATCCCCACCGGGCAGCCGCCCAAGGACGTGCTGAACACCATCTGGCGCAAGAACGAGGTGTTCCTGGATATCACGGACTACACCCCCGGTTCTGCTGTGATGGTTATCTGGCCGATGATCTTGCTTGTCTTTTGGCTGGCGTTTGGGACACGTGAAACTTTGCCTGATTTCTCTCAGTTCATTACGTTTGCTGGCGGAATCATCGTTGGCATCCCAGCGCTGATGATGGCCTGGAGCTTGTTGACCCAACCCGCGCCCCTGCCAACCCGCTTCAACCGCCAGCGCCGCGAGGTGTGCGTACCCCAGGAGGATGGCACCTACTGGATCGTGCCCTGGGAGTCGGTGGAGGCCCAGGCCGTGGCGGTGGATACCTACGGCCAGCACGGCAAGATGACCCACGGGCTGCTGACGATCGGGTTTCGCAACCCGGACCCAACTGCACCGGAAGGGGAGCAGGACTATTCCATCGGCTTCAACTGCGGCGGTGGTACCACGGCCATGTGCCTGTGGGAGTGCATAAGAAGCTACATGGAGGTCGGGCCGGAGGTGGTGCCGGACAGGCTGTCTCGCTTTGAAAGCAAGCGAGGGATCATTGCCAGCTACATCTTCGATGTGATCGAAGTGGGCAAGACCAAGGGTTGGGTCCGGGCGTTGCTGTGGGATGGCCTGTGCGGGCTGCTCCTGTTCAACGTCTTGCTGATTTATGCAATCGAGCGGAAGAAGCTGACACCTCCGCCCGACTTCACCGATCCCGCCATCGTCGAATGGTCCCAGCCGCTGCCGCCTGAGCAGTGGGCTAAGCGCTCCCCGGAACTGGAGGCCGCCATCCAGGCCCGTGAGGCGGAGCTGGCCGCGCAGATGGAGGCCAAGCAGGTATGACCTCGCCTGTCGCTGGTAGCCAAACCAAGCGCCTGTTCTCCCGCGACGACTACCTGGCCCCGCCGGCCATCCCCACCGGCCAGCCGCCCAAGGACGTGCTGAACACCATCTGGCGCAAGAACGAGGTATTTCTGGATATCACGGAATACACCCCTGGCTCCTTTGTAATGATCGCCTGGCCACTGGTTTTAATTTTTTTCTGGGCGAGTTTTTCGTCGCGTGAAAGCGACCCAGGCTTTTCGCTGTTCGCCGCATTCGCGGGGGCAGTGATTGTGGGGATTCCGATGCTATTCGTGTTCTACAGCCTGCTAACTCAGCCAGCCCCCTTGCCAACCCGTTTCAACCGCCAGCGCCGTGAGGTGTGCGTACCCCAGGAGGATGGCACCTACTGGATCGTGCCCTGGGAGTCGGTGGAGGCCCAGGCCGTGGCGGTGGATACCTACGGCCAGCACGGCAAGATGACCCACGGGCTGTTGATGATCGGGTTTCGCAACCCGGACCCGGATGCGCCGGAAGGGGAGCAGGACTATTCCATCGGCTTCAACTGCGGCGGTGGTACCACGGCCATGTGCCTGTGGGAGTGCATAAGAAGCTACATGGAGGTCGGGCCGGAGGTGGTGCCGGACAGGCTGGATCGTTTCAACCATAAGCGAGGCATTCTGGTGACCTGGCTCCTGTTCCTGGTCGAAACAGGCCGAACCAAAGGCTGGTTCAGAGCAATCGTCTGGGAAGGTTTCTTTGGTTTGATCGTGTTCAACGTCTTGCTGATCGATTTCATCGAGCGCAAGAAGCTGTCGCCTCTTCCCGACTTCACCGATCCCGCCATCGTCGAATGGTCCCAGCCGCTGCCACCTGAACAGTGGGCTAAGCGCTCCCCGGAACTGGAGGCCGCCATCCAGGCCCGTGAGGCCGAGCTGGCCGAGCAGATGGAGGCCAAGCAGGTATGACCTCGCCTGTCGCTGGTAGCCAAACCAAACGCCTGTTCTCCCGCGACGACTACCTGGCCCCGCCCGCCATCCCCACCGGCCAGCCGCCCAAGGACGTGCTGAACACCATCTGGCGCAAGAACGAGGTGTTTCTGGATATCACGGACTACACCCCAGGCTCGGCTGTGATGGTCATGTGGCCCATGATCTTGCTTTCTCTTTGGCTGGGCATCCCCGCCGATGGAGACGAGTGGGATCTCTTGGTCGTGATTGGGTGCGGAATCATCGTTGGCATCCCAGCGCTGATGATTGCCTGGAGCTTGTTGACCCAACCCGCGCCCCTGCCAACCCGTTTCAACCGCCAGCGCCGT
>NZ_LXJQ01000110.1:0-2622 GCF_001728925.1 Pseudomonas sp. 1D4 | reverse complement strand
GTCTCCCCATGCGATCCGCCGTGACGAGATGGCTGTATCGCCGGACGTTGATGGGCGCAGGAGGGCAGACCGCGCGAGTTTGACAGACCGGGCTCGGGCCGGCAGGCCGCTAGGCCTCCTCGCGCGGTCTGCCGACACGGAGTCTGCCTCGTAGTCGGCAGTGGTGCGTGTATTGAGTGGCCTGGCGAGTGGTGGGATCTGTCGTATTCGGTCCGGGTATCCGTTCCATTTGCCAGGCCGAGCGGGACCTTTGAAACTATGCCGCCATCGGCCTAGGCACGATGGAACGTCTGTTTGATGCGCAGGGAGCCTTATGTGGGTGGGATCGAGGTGATCCACGTTGAAGAGTCCGGGAAGTAAGGCACAGGTTTTTCCTGTGCTCTTACAGGGGTAACACTCACTTTTTCCGCTCTGGGCAATTCAACTGGTCGGCATCTATATCGATCGTATACAGCTCACCGTCTTTGGCCATGTACAAATGCTGCATCCGAATACCGTACTTGCTCATCGCGGCCAATAGCTGCGTTTCCTTGCAGGCCAGTCTTTCCAGTCCGCGACGCGAGCTTGCCTCCCATTTCGCCCTTTCCTCATCGGGCAAGTCTTCTGTCGTCATATTGACCTTGTAGCGGTAAGAGATCGTGTCGGGGTACGAGAGGTTGACGTGTTCGAGTGTGGTCAATCCGTCGACTCTCTTCGGAAGGGTGGCGCTCAACTGGGACAGTCGCTGGCTCAACAGTGAAAGTTGCGCCTCTTTTTCCCGCTCGGAAGTTATTGAGAAATAGCGTCCCAGCAAAACGAGCACGACCGTTGCCGCGATACTCAAATAGAAGTTACGGGGATTGCGCTTCTTCGGCGCCAGTTTCATCAACATCTGATTCACTCGTCCTGAGTACGAAAACTTGATCTGGAATTAAAGGGTTGAAGTTAATGCACCGTTGCATGGGGCTCGGAAACAGGAGCATGTGCTTTCCGTTTGCCTCGTGCAGGGAGGGCTTTATGGGCCAGTTGTTTGGCGGCTGTGCTCCAGGTCGGCAGAGGGTAAGCGTCCGGCCAACCCGCCTTGCGCCAGGAGACCGATCTAGGAAGTTGTCGACGCAAGACTGGGTTTTCCTCGCCAAACAAGCGCCGGTATTGCGCGGATGTAGATCAGCTCACCTACCAACTCGACCAACGTCTGTGTGATTACCGCTGCGGCAGCAAGCCCTCGAATATCTTCAGGCAATGCTAAAGCCAGAGGCAGAACAACCAGGGAGTTTCGAGTTGATGAGCTAAAGGTTACTGCTCGTGCTGTCGTGGGTGGCAGTTTGGCAACTCCGGATGCCAGCGCCCCCATTAGTGGTGCCAGTACCAGAAAGCCAATGTACACAGGGATAACTGGAGCAAGCAGATTGATGTCGCGCACCACCGAAGATATCTGAGATCCAACCACCACGATCAGAACCGCAGCCATTGCTGGAACGGGTAGCCATGCCCACACAGCGTTCCACCCGGCGACAATGTTCGACCGTTTGGCCACAGCAGCTGTAGCTACCGCCAAAAAAAGCGGCGCGACGATTAGGAGAAGAAACGCTTCAACGAATGGGCCGATGGAGATTACGACTTCGGACTGCCCACCCAGCATGAAGGCCAGGTAAACAGGCAGCAAAACAAGCTGAAGCAACAGTAGAACCGGGGTTGCCGAAAGAATCGCGCGCGAGTCGCCCTTGCCAATGTGAGTGAAGACCACCACGTAGTCGATACAGGGTGTCAGCAATACCAATAGAGCGCCAACGAGTATGGCCGGGTGGTCTACAAGGCCTCTAGTGATGCCCCAAACCAATAGCGGAATCAATACGAAATTAGCGATGAGAAGCGCCGACATGAAGCGCTTGTTGCTCAGCCCTTCACGCAAATCCAAGAAGGGTATTTGCAGAAACATTGCATACATCAGCACGGCGATTGTGGGGGTTACCAGCACATCCAGCCCTTGTGCTGCTGAGGGTGATATCAATCCGCCGATTGCTGCTGCTATGACCGCTACGAAATAGATCGGTATTTGGTTCTGCTCAAGCGTATCCCTATTCATGACTCCCCCCCTCCAGCACGAAAAGGGCGTCAGACTAGCAAACCTGCCTGGATAAAGGGGCCCAGCTATGCGGCAGCAGTTGACAGATCTCACTTGCCCGCTGCGTCGGCAGTCGTGTCAGCACATCCTTGAGATAGGCATACGGATCATGTCCGTTCATGCGGGCCGATTGGATCAGGCTCATGATCGCCGCCGCGCGCTTACCGCTGCGTAGCGAGCCGGCAAACAACCAGTTCGAGCGTCCAAGGGCCCATGGTCGAATCTGGTTCTCGACCGGGTTATTGTCGATGGGCACAGCACCATCCTCGACATAGCGAGTCAGTGCCAGCCAGCGCTTGAGACTGTAATCCAAGGCTTTCGCCGTTGATGATCCGTTTGGCACCAGATCACGCTGGGCCAGCATCCAGGTATGCAGTGTTTCTCGGCGTGGATTACGCGCTGGGCCAGCACGGTTTCGCGCAGGGCATCGACCAGCGGCTGGAGTTGCACATCGGTTTGCCCGACCCACTGCGCCAGTGTCGAGCGAGCGATGGGCAGGCTGGCACGGCCAAAGATTT
>NZ_LXJQ01000109.1:0-3103 GCF_001728925.1 Pseudomonas sp. 1D4 | reverse complement strand
AAAGATGGTCGGGGGTTTGACTTTGAGCGAAAGAAAATCACGAAGGGCGCACGGGGGCGGGGGGGGCTTCGCACGCCATGCTCTCGTGGTGCAACTGAGCACAGTTTGAGCTTATTGAAGTCCTTCTTTGCGAATGCCCTCCTCCCGCCTTCTTTCTATGCAACCCAGCAGGGCGTCGCTATGATGCCTGCCTTGTAACGGGGGCGCGTTATGTTGAATCTGATACGTCTCCTCCAGGATGGCCAGTTTCATTCCGGAGAGTCCTTGGGCAAGGCGCAGGGCATTACTCGAGCTGCCGTGTGGAAACACCTGAAGCAGCTTGAGAGCTCTTATGGCCTTAGCATCCATAAAGTTCGAGGCAAGGGCTACCGCCTTGCATCTCCGCTTGAGCTCCTTTCCAAGGAGCGCCTCCACGAATTGGGTGAGTTATGGCCGGTTTTTACTCACGACAGCGTTGACTCGACAAACGCCGAGGCTTTGCGGCTGCTTTCTCAGGGAGTAGAGGCGCCGTTTGTTGTGCTGGCTGAGCATCAATCTGGAGGGCGTGGCCGCCGAGGCCGAACTTGGGTTTCTCCGTATGGAGAGAATCTTTATCTCTCATGCGCGATCAGCATAGATGGTGGGGCCAGGCAGCTAGAAGGAATGAGTCTGCTGGTAGGCGTCGCTGCATTGCGAGTTCTGCGCTCCGCGGGTGTTGGTGCCGCACAACTCAAATGGCCCAACGACATATTGGTAGCAAACAAAAAGATCGCCGGTATTCTCATCGAGTTGGTGGGGGATCCTGCAGATATCTGCAATGTGGTGATTGGTGTTGGACTCAACGTCAATATGCTTGACCGGCAGATGGAGATCACTCAGGAATGGGCATCCATCCGCTCCGTGGTCGGATCTCTGCAGGACCGCACGCAGATTGCGGCCAGTCTTTTAGGTCAATTACGCCTTTGTCTACAAGAAGGGTTTCAAGCTCTTCGTGATGAGTGGGAAGCCAATCATGCATGGACGGGAATGGAAGTGTCCGTTGTGACTGCAAGCCAGCGAGTTGATGGAGTGGTTCTCGGTATAGATAAGAGCGGCGCTCTTCGTCTTGATGTGGGGGGTAGCGAGATGCTGTTAAGCGGGGGGGAGCTCAGTTTGAGGTTGCGTGATGATTCTAGAGCTTGATTGTGGCAACAGTTTCATCAAGTGGCGCGTAATAGGCGCCGATGATGGCGTGTCACGCATTTCTGGTGTTGCTCCTGATAGCGCAGCTCTCATTGGGGCGATCAACGCATTCGATTGCGCACGTATCCAGCGTTGCCGATTGGTCAGTGTCCGCTCAGAGGAGGAAACATCCTCTCTCCTGTTGGCGCTTGAGCAAGCGCTCCATACAAAACCACTGCTCGCTTCGCCCTCCCAAATGCTGGCGGGCGTGGGTAATGGCTATCAAGACTTCCAGAAGCTTGGTCTGGATCGATGGCTCGCTGTACTTGGTGCTTATCACACGAGCAAGAAAGCTTCGCTTGTTCTTGACCTCGGAACTGCGGTCACTGCTGATTTCGTAACGTCTGGTGGTGAGCATCTCGGAGGCTACATATGTCCTGGTGTGCCGCTTATGCGCAGCCAGCTCAGGACGCATACGCGGCGAATTCGTTATGACGATGAGGCTGCGGCCCGCGCCATTGAGGATATGAGGCCCGGGCGAAGCACTGCTGAGGCAGTTGAGCGAGGTTGTCTCTTGATGCTGAAAGGATTCGTACGCATGCAGTTGGACCTGGCGCACCAGCAACTGGGGGACGATATCGCCGTTTTTCTCACCGGAGGTGATGCTGCGTTGGTGAAAGAGGATATTCCTAGCGCAAGACTGGCTCCGGATCTTGTTTTTTCCGGGCTCGCTATCGCTTGCCCACTGGACTGAGGTTGCTAATGCGCTGGCTGTTCCTGCTTTTATTGGTGCTGAATCTCTTCTACTACGTTTGGCACCAGCAACAAGCACCTCTTCAGGTAAAAGAGGTTGAGACGCTTTCCCTTTACAAGGGGGGGCAGCAGGGCATCCGATTGCTGGGTGAGTCTAAAGGCGAGGGTTCTTCCCGCGCTCAACAGCGGTCATTGTTTACGTCTGGTGCGCAGGCTTGCCTCTTTCTGGGGGGGGTGGATTATGAGGATCAGGTGAAGGGTGTTGAGCAAAGGCTGCTGTCATTAAACATTCAGAGCAGTATCCAGAGCGTGGATGCCGCGGCGGGGGTGGACTACTGGGTCTATCTCGCCCCACTTGCTTCCAGGCAGGCGTCTTTAAGGCAGTTGAAGGAGTTGCAGGCCCGCAAGATCGATAGTTTTTTGATCAGCCAAGGTGATCTGCAGAATGGCATCTCACTTGGAATTTTCCCCAGGCTGGATTCGGCCGAAAGTGTCATGTCGCGCCTCAAGGATGCAGGGTATGAGCCTTTGATGCGTGAGTTGCCTCGTGCTCACCGTGATTATTGGGTTCGTGTGGATGAGAGCAGCCGGCGCCTTGTGGATGATTCGTTGTTGGCTGCTTTGGTAAAGGACTTTCCAGGTCTTCAGCACAAAATAATGCCCTGTCAGGGTATTGCATCTGGTGAATAGTTTGCATAGAATGGCGCCCGCTTCTCAGGCAGGCCTAAAACGATGTTTGCAGAAGCACTGTCAATTTTAGCTAACCTCAAGATTTTAATGAGAAAAAGCTTGACAGTAGAGAGGGTTGCGGTGAGAATGCCGCCTCCCGATTGGAGGGATTCCCGAGTGGCCAAAGGGATCAGACTGTAAATCTGACGTCATAGACTTCGAAGGTTCGAATCCTTCTCCCTCCACCAGATTAAGCGTGAGCACCAGGCTCCGCGGGTATAGTTCAGTGGTAGAACCTCAGCCTTCCAAGCTGATGATGCGGGTTCGATTCCCGCTACCCGCTCCAGGTTTGGTGTTTGTGCAAGGTGTTTGGCTCATGTAGCTCAGCTGGTAGAGCACACCCTTGGTAAGGGTGAGGTCAGCGGTTCAAATCCGCTCATGAGCTCCATCCTACAAAGGCAGATATGAAAATATCTGCCTTTGTTTTAATGGTGGCATGGCTCGCTCAACTCATTGATGGGAGGCGTTCTCGATGGCTAAA
>NZ_LXJQ01000108.1:0-3500 GCF_001728925.1 Pseudomonas sp. 1D4 | reverse complement strand
GCCGGTGAGGCGGCTGACGTGGCTGATAGGTAGCAGTTGCAGCAAGCCTTCGGGCTTCTGCTCGGCGGCCTGGAGGGGGGATGGCGGCGAGGGCGACGAAGAGGGCCTGGGGGGATGGAACTCAGGTCCAGAGCCAGTGGATTTCCGCCACGGCGTCGTGGGCGTGCAGGCTTTCCTCATGCTCCACACGCACCTTGAATGCAGCCAGGTCCGGCAATGCCCGCAGAGGTGTGGCCAGGCGCCGCGCGGCGTCCTCGCAGAACATCAGGTTGTGGCCATTGGCCAGCGCAAAGGCCTGCTCGTCGGCACGCTTCACGGCGGTCTGCAGCGCGGTGCCCAGGGCGGCTTCGCAGCGGTCCACCAGCTCGATCCAGTCCGGTGCCTGCAGCGGGTCCGCCGGGCGCAGCCACAGCCGCGCCTTGCTGCGTTGGCTGTGGGGCGTGGCGGGCATGGCCGCTTCGCTGCCCAGCCATTCATGCAGGGCTTCCCAGGTGGGCGTCTTCCCGGCGAAGCGTTCGCTGAAGGCACGCTGTGTCATCTGCCGCGACAGCGCCGCCGAGCACGGGCAGGTGGAGGAGTAGCCCAGTTCCAGCATGAGTTCCACGTGAAACCCCCGTGGATCAAGGCTCAGCGCGATTTCGAAGGGGTAGGCCTTGTGCCCCGACAGCGGGCTGATCAGGGCCGGCCGCTTGAGCAGCAACTCGCCGGCCACCCGCAGGTGCGCCGAGAGGGACAGGCCCTGGTGGCTGTCGAGGAAGCCCTGCAACAGCGCCTGCAGGGCGGGGAGGGTCAGGTCCTCGCCGGCCAGGGCCTCCAGCGCCAGGTACAGCCGTGACATGTGGATGCCCCTTACGCCGGGGGTATCGAGGCTGACGCTGGCTTCCACCCGCGCCTGTACGGGTTGCCCGGCCACCTGCAGCGGCAGGCGGATACCGGCCATGCCGACGCGGTCCAGTGGGGCGAGAGTGGCCTGGGTCTGGCTGGCCACGTCGGGCAGGGTGAGGTCGTTCATCGTCGGGCTCGGCTTGCAGGGAATTGAATATGTTATGTTATAACACTTGAAAATCAAGCCACCCTTGCCGAAGCCATGCACCTCATCACCAGCGAAGACGACCTGCTCAGCCAACCGGACGAGCAGTACATGGACGACGCCCAGCAAGCCTTCTTCCAGCGCCTGCTGGAAGCCCAGCGCGAAGACCTGCGCACACGCATCGACGACGAGATGAGCGAGCTGCGGGAGATCGAGCCCGCCAGCGACGACGTCGACGTGGCCGCCCGCGAAGAGCAGCGCCAGTGGCAACTGCGCCGCCTGGAGCGGGAAAAGAAGCTGCTGGACAAGATCGACAGCGCCCTGGACCGCCTCGCCCGTGGCGAGTACGGCTGGTGCCGGGAGACCGGCGAGCCGATCGGCCTGCGCCGCCTGCTGCTGCGGCCCACCGCCGAGCTGTGCATCGAGGCCAAGGAGCGCGAAGAGCGTCGCGAACGGCACCTGCGCGACGCCTGAACTCATAACCGTGCCCTGAAGAGGATTCCGCCATGCAAGAGCGTCTTCCCGTCACCGTGCTGTCCGGCTTTCTGGGAGCCGGCAAGAGCACCCTGCTCAACCAGATCCTGAAGAACCGCGAGAACCTGCGGGTCGCCGTGATCGTCAACGACATGAGCGAGATCAACATCGACGGCAGCGAGGTCCAGCGCGACGTCAGCCTCAACCGGGGCGAGGAACGCCTGGTGGAGATGAGCAACGGCTGCATCTGCTGCACCCTGCGCGAGGACCTGCTGGAAGAGGTCGGCCGGCTGGCCCGCGAAGGCCGCTTCGACTACCTGCTGATCGAGTCCACCGGCATCTCCGAGCCCTTGCCGGTGGCCGAGACCTTCACCTTCCTCGACGAAGACGGGCGCGGCCTGTCCGACGTTGCCCGCCTCGACACCCTGGTCACCGTGGTCGACGGGGTGAACTTCCTGCGCGACTTCCACCAGGCCGAGAGCCTGGCCAGCCGTGGCGAAACCCTGGGTGAGGACGACGAGCGCTCCATCACCGACCTGCTGATCGACCAGGTTGAGTTCGCCGACGTCATCCTCATCAGCAAGATCGACCTCATCAGCCAGGCCGAGCGCGAAGAGCTGACCGCCATCCTCCAGCGGCTCAACACCGAGGCGGAGATCCTGCCCATGAGCATGGGCCGCGTACCGCTGGACAAGGTGCTCAACACCGGCCGCTTCGACTTCGAGCGGGCCGCCCGCGCGCCGGGCTGGCTCAAGGAGCTGCGCGGCGAACACCAGCCGGAAACCGAAGCCTACGGCATCGCCTCCAGCGCCTACCGGGCGCGGCGGCCGTTCCACCCCGAGCGCTTCCACGCCTTTCTCAACCGCGAGTGGCGTAACGGCCGGCTGCTGCGTTCCAAGGGCTTCTTCTGGCTGGCCAGTGCCTGGCGCGAGGCCGGCAGTTGGTCCCAGGCCGGCGGCCTGATGCGCTACGGCCATGCCGGGCGCTGGTGGCGCTTCGTCCCGCGCGAGCAGTGGCCCCAGGACGAGGAAGGCCTGGAAGCGATCTTCAAGCACTGGGACCCGCAGGTGGGCGACTGCCGTCAGGAGCTGGTGTTCATCGGCCAGGGCATCGACTTCGAGCGCCTGCACGCCGAGCTGGATGCCTGCCTGCTGGACGACGCCGAGATGGCCCAGGGCGTCGAAGGCTGGTCGCGCCTGCCCGATCCCTTCGGCGGCCTGGTCGGGGAGGCGGCGTGATGGAAGCCCTGGCTCTGCGCCCGCCGCCCCGGGCGGCCATCGGCGACAACCCGGCGGTGCTGGGCGAAGCCCTGCGGGACGAGGTCAACCTCGCCGTGTGGGAGCGCCAACTGCCCCTGCACATCAGTGACTACGCCCGCTGCCTGCTGGGGCTCGGGGAGCCCTTGAGCGAGTCCCTGACCCTGGAGCTGCCGGACCCGGAGGCGCCCCTTGATCTGGATAGCCTGGCCCGGCGCTTTGCCGACATCGACGGCCATGCCGGCTTCATCGCCGACGTGGCCTGGCTGGTGCGCGCCTTCGCCTGCCTGCTGGATGCCCGGCGCATCGGCCTGCGCCTGCGGCGCCTGGACCGCGCCATGTGCCCGCGCTACCACGTCGACCACGTGCCCCTGCGGCTGATCACCACCTACGCCGGCGCCGGCAGCCACTGGCTGCAGGAAGGCCAGATGCCCCGCAGCCGCCTGGGCGACCCCGCCGCCGAGCCTGCCGCCGTGCCCGCCGGGCAGACCCTGGCGGCCGGCCATGTGGCGTTGTTCAAGGGCGAGAAGTGGCTGGGCAACGAGGGGCGAGGGGTTATCCACAGGTCGCCGGACGTCCTTCCGGGCGAGGCGCGGTTGCTGCTGACGTTGGATTGGTTGGCCTGAGCGGCAGGTGTGGCTCGGCTTGATGGGGTTCGCACAGCTCACCCCATTCTACGGTGTGTGGCGGCAGGTACCGGGCCTACCGATGCTTATCCACAGATCAAAAAAAGGGCCACC
>NZ_LXJQ01000107.1:0-3872 GCF_001728925.1 Pseudomonas sp. 1D4 | reverse complement strand
TAGGGCGAATAGGAGTGGAGCTGATCCGGATTGGGAATGCGTACAGGTTTCACCACATTGCTGACGGCTACATACGCACGGGGGAGCCCGTCAGCCTGGGTGCCCAGTTCCGGCCAGTCGCCTGCGCGGATGATCAGCCCCTGCTCGTAGGGCAGCAGCACGATATCCCCGTGGCCGCTCAAAGCATGGCGCAGGCGTTCTGCCCCACCCAGGCGCTCCACATAGCTGTGCCCCAGCACGGTGTACCAGTTGGCACCCTTGATATGGTTTTGCAGCTCCATACCCATGGCATAGGCGAAGGTGTCCACCTCCAGCCCCGAGTAGCGCTGGGCCAGTTGGTACTCACTGGGCATGTAGCTGTCGTAGTCGTAGGGCAACACGCAGGAGAGCCCGCCATAGCCATGCTCGGCCTGGACCTGGTTGCACAGGTAGGTCAGCCACGCTTGGTAGCGCTGTGGCCCTTCCGGCTCACTGAGCAAGGTCCAGGGCAAGATCAGCTTGATATAAGAGCGACGTTGTTCCCCATGGGCTTCGAATGAGTTGAGAAATTGCAGGCTGTAGTCTTCGGCCTCTTTTTCGTTCTTGGCGCTGCTCAGATGCCATTCCTGTTGCTCATTGGGGCCAGAGGTCAATACAGCCTGCCGTTTTTTATCGAAGCGATCAGAGGTGAGTTTTTGAAAACGCTCACCGACCTGCCATCTCAGCTTGTCGCCAAACGCCTCGTAAAAGCGCTCGAAGCACTCGACCACGCGCTGCTTGCGCTCGGCGGTGTAGCCCTCACGGAAGTACAGGGTGGCGATCAGCCCCAGCTTGACCACGGGATTGCCTTGGGCGTCTTCGATCTCCAGGTCGGGGGCGTGTTGTTTGAGGGTGTCCAATGCGTTCATCTTCGGCACGCGCCTAGCCCTCCTTCGACCAATACCAGAAGGTGTGTCCCCAGCTGGACTGCTCGATCACCGGCATCAGCTCGCCCTCGGCAAAGCGCCGCAAGGAATTCGTCTGTGCCGGGGTGAACCAGTAACCCGCTCGGGGGCAGCGCTGGCCGCCTTCGGTACGCGGTGGCGTGGCCGGGGTGGGGTCGAGGTCGAAGCGTTGGTACCAGTGCTGGGTGCTGGCTTCGTCGAAGCAGTTGCCGTAGGGCGAATAGGAGTGGAGCTGATCCGGATTGGGAATGCGTACAGGTTTCACCACATTGCTGACGGCCACATAGGCGCGGGGGAGCCCGTCAGCCTGGGCGCCCAGCTCCGGCCAGTCGCCTGCGCGGATGATCAGCCCCTGCTCGTAGGGCAGCAGCACGATATCCCCATGGCCGCTCAAGGCATGGCGCAGGCGCTCCTCCCCACCCAGGCGCTCCACATAGCTCTGCCCCAGCACGGTGTACCAGTTGGCGCCCTTGATATGGTTTTGCAGCTCCATGCCCATGGCATAGGCGAAGGTGTCCACCTCCAGCCCCGAGTAACGCTGGGCCAGTTGGTACTCGCTGGGCATGTAGTTCTCATAGTCATTAGGAAGAATGCTGGATAGCCCACCATAACCATGTTCGGCCTGGACCTGATTGCACAGGTAGGTCAGCCACTGCTTGTAGCGCTGCGCTCCCTCAGGCTCGGTGAGCAAGGTCCAAGGTAAGATCAGCTTGATATAAGAGCGATCTTGCTCTCCATGAACTTGAAAAGTATTCATGAAAGAAAGGCAATAAATCGAAGCATGTTGCAAACTTTCCGAACTGTTTAAGCACCAATAAATCTGTTCATTTTCTCCAGTGGCGAGAGCTTGGTTTTTTGCTCTTTCAAAATTTTCGAGAGTTAACTTTCTATTTTTCTCAAAAATATTCCCTTTGAGATTTACTCTGAATTCCTCATAGAAGCGTTCAAAGCACTCGATCACGCGCTGCTTGCGTTCGGCGGTGTAGCCCTCACGGAAGTACAGGGTGGCGATCAGTCCCAGCTTGACCACGGGATTGCCCTGGGCGTCTTCGATTTCCAGGTCGGGGGCATGCTGCTTGAGGGTGTCCAATGCGTTCATGTGCATTCCTTGTGGTTCAACTGGAGGCCAGGGCGCCGGCAGCGGCCCCTACGCCGAGGATGCTGGCCAGCCAGGCCCAGGACAGTTGCGCCAGGCGCACCAGCACCAGCAGCCCGGCGACGACTGCGGCGGGCAGCCCCAGGGTGACCAGGGCGCCACCGATGAGAAAGGCGACGACCACGGTGGCAGCCAGCAGGCCGACATCGATGAGCACCTGCACCCAGTCGATACGGCCGAGCATCTCCAGTGTCAGGTCGGTGTAGTGCTGCACTTCCCGCCAGATGGCGCGGAGCTGTTCGTCGGTCCAGCGCAGCACCTTGCCGGTGGTGGTACCGACCCATTCCCAGGCATCCCCGGCCTTGCTGCGCACCCATTCGCCTTGCTCCCCGAGCCAGGTGGCAGCCTCGTGCAGGTGTTGCCGGGCCTGTTCGGAAAGGCGTCGCAGCCCGCTGCCTTCCAGCAGCCCTTCGATGGCCTCGTGCACCTGCTGGGTCCAGCCTTCCACTTCTGCCGGGCGCGGAATCGGCTGGGGGCCGTAGACCGGCACCGGGCGGGGTGCTGGTGGCCAGAGCAGCGGGTTGCGGCTGGCGGTGGGCTCATGCTGTGCGTTGTAGCGCCGGTCCCGCTCGCGCTCACCCTTGTCGCGGCAGTCGTGTACTTCCAGCACAGAAAAGCGGTTTCGGCTTCCGGCGATCAATAAGTAGGCTCTCTTTTGATCAGGCAATAGGGTGTCGCCTGGAAACTTCACCTCCACCACCCGCTCCAGGTTATCCGGGTGCATCGTGCCGTGGTGGTCGGGGCCGGCTTGGCCCGGCCAGCGCACTGCTTTGTTCTTGACGATGATCACGTCCGGGCGGCGCAAAAGCCCTTTGGTGAGGCCCGTGGGGAAGGGAATCAGGGTATGCCGGCGATCCGGGTCGGGTGCGGTGCTCTGGCGGATGACCGAAGTGCTGAGAAAAGGCGTGGGCGGCAGGCGGCTCATGTCGAAGCAGACTTCCGCCTTGTAGTACCAGCGGTAGTCGAACAGGTATTCGTCGGCACGGATCAGCCCGCTCATGACCACCTGCTTGAGTTCGAGCCCGACGCTTTTACCTTCGCCCAGCTGCTTGACCGAAAGCTTGGGAAAGCGCACCGCGTAGTTGGCTTTCTCCAACAGATAGAGCTTGTTCGTCGGGTTGGGCAGGGGGGCTTCCTTGACGGTGCCTTCGATGCTGGTGGTGGTGCAGCTGTGCAGGGTCTCCTGACTCATTGCGAGGTCTCCGGGTTAACGTCCTTGAAGTCCAGTTGGCGTTGCTGCGGGGCGGGTTCCCCGGCGCGGTAGAGCGGTGCTTCCGGCTCGGGTTTGCGTTGGGGCGCCAGCAGCTCGATGTCGGCGGGCGCGTTGCTGTAGGCCATGAAGGTCCTGCCTTCGTGGTCGGTGTAGCCGGCCTGTCGGTAGCCCTCGGGGTGCTTGAGGCTGTAGGGGTGGCCCACCAGCGGCTCGCCGGTCGTTTCGTCTTGCAGCAGGTAGCGGGCGCGGTAGCCTCTGGGGGCCTTCAGCAGCGGGCCGCCGGCCTTGGCCTGGTCCGCCGGGCGTGCCTGGCCCGGCAGCAGGGGCGAAGCCCCTGAGCCCTTGCCCGGTGCCCCGCCGGCGTTGAGCTTGGCCAGCGGGCCGCTGACGGTGACGCCGCCAGGGTCGAGCTTGATGAAGCTGCCGCCGGCCTGGAGGGTCAGTTCCATGCCGGCTTCGATCACCAGCTTCTGCCCGGCCTTGAGGTGGATTTCCTGCCCGGCTTCCACGAGCCGGTTGCTGCCGATGCGGATGTGCTGCTCGTTGCCCACGGTGAGGTGGTCATCCAGCTTCAGTTCGG
>NZ_LXJQ01000106.1:0-3914 GCF_001728925.1 Pseudomonas sp. 1D4 | reverse complement strand
CGTTCCACTGCTCCACCACCCGGCGGTGGTCGTCCTCCTCCAGCAGGCGCAATTCGCCCAATGCACGCTGCGGCTGCGCCATGAACTGCAGCAGCAGGTGCACCAGTTGACCGGCGATGCGGCGGATGCTCGGTTCGGCGAAGTCCGCGGTCAGGTAGTTGAAGGCCAGCTCCAGCTCCTCGCCCACCTGGGCGATCAGGGTCAGGGCGTAGCCACTCTGCTCGCTGTAGCCGAGGTTGCTGAAGCCCAGCCCGCCTGGTGCCGCTTCCAGGGCTTCGGAAACCGGGTAGTTCTCGAACACCAGCAGGGTGTCGAACAGCGCTTCGCCGTTGCGGCCGGCCAAGCGCTGCACGTCCGCCAGGGGCATGTGCTCGTGGTCGCGCAGGGCCAGGTTCTGCGCCTGCACGGCCTGGGCCCACTGGGCGACGCTGAGGGCACCGTCCGGGGTGGCGATCACCGGCAGGGTGTTGATGAACAGCCCAAGCTGCTGCTCGATGCCCAGCAGCTCCACCGGGCGCCCGGACACCGTGGCGCCGAAGGCCACGCTGCGCTGGCCGCTGTAGCGCTGCAGCAGGAGCAGCCAGGCCGACTGCACCAGGGTGTTGAGGGTGACCTGCTGCTGGCGGGCGAAGGCCTGCAGGCGGCGGGTCTGCCCGGCGTCCAGGCGTGCGCTGTGCAGCGCTTGCCCCGGCTCGGGGTGGGCCACGCGGCCACAGGCCAGGGCCAGGCGGGTCGGTTCTTCCAGCGGCGCCAGTTGCTCCAGCCAGAAGCGCTCGCTGGCGGCCCTGTCCTGGCGCTGCAGCCAGGCGAGGTAGTCCTGGTAGCGGCCTTCCGGTGCGGCGACGTCCTGCCCGGCATAGGCCTGCAGCACCTCACCCAGCAGGCGCGAGTTGCTCCAGCCGTCCATGAGGATGTGGTGGCTGGTGTAGATCAGGTGGTGGCTGTCGTCGCCGGTGCGCAGCAGGCACAGCCTCAGCAGCGGCGGCCTTGCCAGATCGAAGCCACGGTCCAGCTCGTGGGCGGCACGCGCGTCCAGGGCGGTGGCGTCGGCACCCTCCTCCACCCGGATTTCCAGGGTCGCCTGGCGGTGGATCACCTGGCGCGGCGCGTCCAGCCCCGCGTCCCAGATGAAGCCGGCGCGCAGCAGCTCGTGGCGGTCGACCGCCTGCTGCCAGGCACTGGCGAACCGCGCCACGTCAAGGCCACGGATGTCCAGGCGCATCTGGTTGACGTAGGTGCGCCCGCTGGCCTCGTACAGGCTGTGGAACAGCATGCCCTGCTGCATGGGCGACAGCGGGTAGAGGGTGGCGACTTCGCGGGCCGGCAGCGCCAGCGCGTCCAGTTGGGCCTGGTCGAGCCCGGCCAGGGGCACATCGCTGGGGGTCAGGCCGGCGTTGCGCGCGTCGCAGCAGTGTTCGATCAGCGCCTCCAGCGCCTGCTGGTAGGCCTCTGCCAGGCGGGTGATGGTGGCCTCGGCGAACACCTCGCCGCTGAAGGTCCAGTTCAGGCTCAGCTCGCCGCCGAACACCTGGCCATCGACGCTGAGCCAGTTACCCAGGGGCGCCTGCGGGTCCTGCCCGGCGCCACGGCCCTCCTCGGCCGGCACCCAGAGCGCGCCCTCGGCGAAGTCGCCGTCGAACTGGCCCAGGTAGTTGAAGGTGATGCGCGGCTGCGGCAGGCCGGCGAGCGCGGCACGGGCCTCGTCGCTGCCCAGGTGGCGCAGCAGGCCGTGGCCCAGACCCTTGTCCGGGGTGGCGCGCAGTTGCTCCTTGATGTGCTTGATGGCGGTGCCGATGTCGGCAGCCGGTTCCAGGCGCACCGGGAACAGGCTGGTGAACCAGCCGACGGTGCGCGACAGGTCGATGTCGTCGAACAGGTCCTCGCGGCCGTGGCCTTCCAACTGAACCAGCGCCGAGGCCTCGCCCGTCCAGGCGCAGACGGCCTGGGCCAGGGCGGTCAGCAGCAGGTCGTTGACCTGGGTGCGGTAGGCGGCCGGTGCGTCCTGCAGCAATTGCCGGGTGCGGGTGGCGTCCAGCCGGGTGGCGACGCTGCGGGCATGGCGGTTGTCCAGGGCGCCCGCCGGGTTGTCGCGCGGCAGGTCCGCCGGCGCGTCCTGCAGCAGCGCCTGCCAGTAGCCGAGCTGGGCGGCCATGGCCTCGGAACGGGCGTGGGCGCCGAGGTGTTCGCCCCAGGCCTTGAAGGACGTGGTCTTGGCCGGCAGTCGCGACGCTTCGCCGGCCTGCAGTTGGCGGTACGCGGTCTGCAGGTCTTCCAGCAGGATGCGCCAGGAGACGCCGTCCACCACCAGGTGATGGATCGCCAGCAACAGCCGCTGCCCGCCACCGGGCAGTTCGATCAGGGCCAGGCGCAGCATGGGGCCGGCAGCCAGGTCGAGGCTGCGCTGCACCTCGCTGCAGAAGGCCGGCAGTGCATCGAGGCTGTCCAGCTGGCCGCACCAGAGCAACTCATCGGCGGCGGCCGCCTCGGCATGGGCCTGCACCCAGGCCCCTTCGACCTGGCGATAGCGCAGGCGCAGGGCATCGTGGTGCTGCAGCAACTGGGCCAGGGCGCCAGTCAGCAGCACGGCGTCCAGCGGCTCGCTCGGGGCCAGCAGCAGGGACTGGTTCCAGTGGTGGCGGTTGGGGATCTCGGTGGCGAAGAACGCCTGCTGGATCGGCAGCAGCGGCGCCTCGCCGGTCACCGGCCCCTGGTCCACCTGCAGCGCTTCGCTCAACTGCGCCACGGTGGCCAGGCGGCGGATGCTCTGGTGCTGGAACAGGTCGCGCGGGGCGATGCGGATGCCCGCCTGGCGCGCGCGGCTGACGATCTGGATGGAGATGATGGAATCCCCGCCCAGTTCGAAGAAGTTGTCGTCCACGCCCACCTGTTCCAGGCGCAGCACGTCCTGCCAGATCAGCGCCAGGCGCTGCTCCAGTTCGTTGCGCGGTGCCTGGTATTCGCTGCGGGCCTGGGCCGGGTCGGGCTTGGGCAGGGCCTTGCGGTCCAGCTTGCCGTTGGGCGACAGCGGCATGCGTTCCAGCAACACCCACTGCGCCGGCACCATGTAGTCCGGCAGCACCTCCAGCAGGCGTGCCTTGATGCCTTGCAGGTAGCCGCCCTGGATTTCTGCCTCGGCACGGGCCAGGGACTCCGGCTCCGGCACCAGGTAGGCCAGCAGCTGCTTGCCGCTGGGGCCGTCGGCGGCCACCACCACGGCTTCACGCACGGCGTCCTGCTCCTGCAGGCGGGCTTCGATCTCGCCCAGTTCGATACGCAGGCCGCGGATCTTCACCTGGTGGTCGATGCGCCCGGCGTATTCGATCACCCCGTCCTCGCGCTGGCGCGCCAGGTCGCCGGTGCGGTACAGGCGCTCGCCGTCGCCGAAGGGGCTGGTGACGAAGCGTTCGGCGGTCAGCGCCGGGCGGCGGTGATAGCCCCGCGCCAGGCCGAGGCCGCCCAGGTACAGCTCGCCGGTGACGCCGGGGCTCACCGGGTTCAGCTCGGCGTCCAGCACGTAGGTCTGCAGGTTGGCGATGGGCTGGCCGATGGGCACGGCGTCCTTGCCTTCTTCGATGCAGGTCCAGTGGGTGACGTCGATGGCCGCTTCGGTGGGGCCGTAGAGGTTGTACAGGCCGGCTTGGGGCAGCAGTGCCATCGTCTGGCGTTGCAGCTCCACCGGCAACGCCTCGCCGGAGCAGACGATGCGGCGCAGCGAGGTGCAGCGCGCGGCGTTTTCATCCCCGACGAAGGCCTGCAGCATCGAGGGCACGAAGTGCAAGGTGCTGATGCCTTCCTCGGTGATCAGTTGCACCAGGCGCGCCGGGTCGCGGTGGTCGCCGGGCAGCGCCATGACCAGGCGCGCGCCCTCCATCAGCGGCCAGAAGAACTCCCACACCGAGACGTCGAAGCTGAAT
>NZ_LXJQ01000105.1:0-4280 GCF_001728925.1 Pseudomonas sp. 1D4 | reverse complement strand
GCAGGCGCCCGCCGTGGCTGTGCAGGTGCTGGAGTTGGGGATGCAGCTCACTGAAACGGTCGCCGAACCAGCGGCGGGTCGCGGTGGTGGACATGGCAGGGCCTGGAGAGGGGAGAGGGGAGAGGCGCGCAGTCTGGCAGGCCGGTTGCGGCCCGGCCAGCCGGCGTGCAGCGTGAGGCGCGCTCAGCGCTTCACGCAGACGAACAGTGCATTGCCGGAGCGGCCGTCCCAGGGGGTGATGCGCTCGTAGTCGTGCTCGAACACCTGCACCTCGAAGTGCGGCGCCAACAGTTGCTGCAACTCGTCGAAGCCGGTGGCGACCATCGGGTGCTCGTCTTCCCAGCGTTCGGTGATGCCGTCGGTGGTCTTCTCGATGCACAGGCGCAGCGCCTGCTGCTCCCCCTCGCCCCGGTAGAACCAGCCGGAACCGAAGGTGAAGGCGCTGCCCTCGTGCTCCACCGAATGGCGCACGAAGGACTGGTTGTCGATCTGCCGCTTGTCCACCGTGTTGAAGCAGAACACCCCGCCCGCCGCCAACGCCCCGTGTACCCGCTCCAGGCAGGCCCGCAACGGCGCCAGGCCGGGGTTGTAGTGCAGGGAGTAGAGGAAGCAGGTGATCAGGTCCTGGGGCGCGTCCACCGTGAAGCTGGCCATGTCCTGCCGGCTGAACTGCGCCTCGGGGCAGCGCAGTTGGGCCAGGTCCAGCATCGGCTGGTTGATGTCCAGGCCGGCGCTGGCGTAGCCGAAATCGAGAAAGTGCCGCACATGGGGCCCCGTCCCGCAGGCCAGGTCCAGGTGCCGCCGCCCCGAGGTGCCGAACAACTGGTGCAGGCGCCGCACGCAATGGCTCTGGGCCGGGTAGTCGATGTCCGCGCACATCAGGTCGTAGTAGGCGGAAAGGTCGGTGTAGAGCGCGTTGGAAGACATAGGGGCCAGCCGCCAGCAGAACGAAAAGGCGCGCATGGTAACCCAGCGCCGCGCGCAGCCTGTCGGATGGCACAACGGCGCAGGAGGAGGAGGGGGGATTACTCGACGGGGTCGGCGGCCTGGGCGTCGTGGGCCGGGCTGGTCTGGCCCTTCTCGGGGATGATCTCGCCGCTGGCGAGCCACAGGGCGTACTGCGGGTAGAGCTGCACCAGCACGTCGAGCTCTTCGCTGCTGACGCGCACCGCGCCTTTGCTGACGTTGAGCCAACGGCTGTGCTCGGTGCCGCTCAACACGCTGAGTTTCTTGGGGCCGATCTGCTTGATGAGCAGACGGGCCCGGTCGGCAGAGCGGGTCAATGGAGCACGTTGGGTTGTTGCTGGGCGTCGTAGGCCGGGCTGGTCTGGCCCTTCTCGGGGATGATCTCGCCGCTGGCGAGCCACAGCGCGTACTGCGGGTAGAGCTGCACGAGGGCCGTCATTTCCTGGGTACTGATGCGGGTGCGCTTGTCGTAGCGAACCGTTCTCCAGCGGGTGCCGCTGATGTCCGTCGTTCTCACCAGCTCATCCAGGCCGGTGATGTCGACGAGAGCTCTGATCCGATCGTCTATTGATTCCATATCGATCTATAGCGTTCTCTTTGTACTGTACAAAAACACCGTACAAAGTGTATTGTTCGTTGTAATGTACGCAGATTCCTGGCGTGTACCGGGAGCGGCGTACCCCGAAAAGTTGAACATAGTGCAATAAAAGCCAAGGGCTGTGGAGGTAAACCCGCCCCTTGCGGGTGAAGGCCAGCCTGGGCGCGTACCCAAGGAGGGATCTCGGATGCAGGCACTTCCCGTGTCCAACGCCGCTGCCGCGCTGGACTATCTCGGTCAGACCGTGGTCATGGAACTGCGCTGGGCCGCCGAGTCGACGTCCACCTGGGGCATCTACCACGTGCTCGGGCTCGTCGTGCCGATGGCCGGGGTGTATGAGAGTGGCCACTTCCTCGTCATGGACGCCGTCAACGGCGGCGACTTCCCGGACGAAATCTTCTGGGACACCATCCGCACCCTGCTGCCCCTGAGCCCGAGCGACTGAAGCGCCGGGCGCCCCACGCATTTGTGGCGGCCTGCACGCCGGGCGATTTCGGCAGCGCTTATCCTGCCGTCCCGACCCGGCGCATCCCGCGCCCAAGGACAGCCCCCATGAAACGCGCCTGGTGCCTCGCACTGCTGATGCTGGCCAGCCATCCCCTGCTGGCCTCCACCCTGCACGAAGCCGAAACCAAGAACCTCGCCTACTCCATCAGCGGCGAGCAGACGACCGTCATTACCTTCATCAACCACGCCCGCGCCACCCGCAAGCTCTACTGGCTCAACTACGAAGGCCAGCGTGTCCTCTACAAGGAACTGCGCGCCGGCCAACGCCAGCGCTTCGACACCTACCTCACCACCCCTGGCTGGTCACCGACGCCGACGACAACGCCCTGACGATCTACTACCCGGATACCGAGCCGAGGGTGGTGGAGTTGAGGTAGGGCGGGCTACTGGAATAGCCCTTCGAGCGTCCGCAGCGCACTGAGGATCGGAGGGGTTGCAAGATCGGACGTCGGGCCCAACTCGGGCATGGCCTCCCGCACGTATGCCAGCGGAATGACCGGCCCGAATCCCGCCAGGACCTGGGCAGCAGCCGGGAACACCGCCGGGTGCAGTGCAAGTACCGACTCATCGACACCTACCCACACACCCGGCCCGAGCCACTCCCACTGGCGAAGACTCTCGGCCAGTGCGTGCTGCCCAATCGCTGCCGCGCCCTGTTCGAGCAGGTGGCGGACCAACGCGACGTCCACGTCATGCAGGCGAAGGGTGCGGTTGGCGAACTCGAAGATGTGGTGGGCCATGGATACCTATTGGGCGGGTAATCGCGTCGCTATGCGTACACACAAGCGTATAGACGCGCATAGAAAGACGTATATCGCCGTGTATCAATCTGCGCCGGGCAAGGTATAGAAACTCCACCACCGCTCGCCATGCTTGACCGCTTTTTCCCCACCATCAGGCGCTTCGGTAGCTGCCACGCCTGATCCTCGGAAAGTCGACAAAGCTCCATTACCTCTGCCCGCTTGATCTGCCCATGCTGTTGCACATAGCTCAACACCATCTGTTCCTGCTGAATCGGTGTGAAGCCTACCTGGCGGGTATAGGCGGCCTTGTTTCCCACTGCTCGTTGGCGGAGACACGGGAAAGGCCGTTTGCTGAGGCAGAGTTTTCGAGCGGGTATTTCGCTTCGGGTTTTGGCGTGCAATCTTGCAATGCTTCGGCGCTAGGGTGGGCGTCGGCGAACCGTTCGCGTTGTTCGATCACGGCCGTGCCGTGGTGCTCGGTCTTGGCCGGTGCTGGCCTGCAACGTGTCGCTGTCCGCTTCAACCGGGGCCGGTGTTTCAGTGCCGGCCCTGTGGTCGCCACCCTTCAAGGACGTGGTGCCGGACCTGGCTGCGGGCAGTCGCTGGCCCGGTTGGCACTGCATTGAGTGATGCAACGGAGATACCCATGACCACCCTGCTGCTCTACAAGGACATCCAGGCGCTCAACCGCGATGAGCACAAGGCGCTCAAGCTGCGTGCCGTGGAGCATTGCGGCTTTGCCGGTTCCACCCACCTGGTGCCCCTGGCCGGCCTGGAATTCTTCCAGGCGGCGCTGCACTACCCGATCCTGTTCATCGGCGAAGGCGAGCGCCTGGTGCCCATCGCTCTGCTGGGCCTGAAGGAAGGCACCAACAGCTACCTCGATGCGCAACTGCGCTGGCAGGCGGACACCTACATCCCGGCCTTCGTGCGGCGCTACCCGTTCGTGCTGGCCCAGGACGATGCCCACAACTTCACCGTGTGCTTCGACGCGGCCTACGAAGGCTGGAACGAGGGCGAGGGCCGTGAGCTGTTCGCGGAGGAGGGCGGCAACAGCGCGTTCCTCGACGAGATGATCGACTTCCTGCAGAACTTCTCCGCCGAGATGGAGCGCACCCGGCTGTTCGTCCTCAAGCTCGAGGCGCTGGGTCTGCTGGCCAAGCGCACCCTGCAACTGACCCACCCCAGTGGGGAGACCTTCGTGCTGTCGGACTTTCTGGCGGTGGACGAGGCGAAGTTCCTCGCCCTGGACGATGCCCAGGTGCTGGAGCTGCACAAGACCGGCTTCCTCGGCTGGATCTACGCCCACCTGATGTCCCTGGGCAACGCGAACCGCCTGTTCACCCGCATGGTCACTTCCCGTGGCGAGGCGGCCCTGCACTGAGTGCCGGCGGGCGGGGCTCCGCGCTCCGTTTGTGCTGGCGGGTGCGGGCATGAAAAAAGACGTCCTCGGACGTCTTTTTTGT
>NZ_LXJQ01000104.1:0-4677 GCF_001728925.1 Pseudomonas sp. 1D4 | reverse complement strand
GGGAAGAAAAAAGCTCCACCCCATGCCAAATCTTCCAAAATCGAAGAATTGCTTTCTGGCGTGAGAAGAACAAAAAAAATTAATACTGCCAAAATCAAAACCATGAGAAACATCAAATTTGCAACCCTCGTATTGTAGGGTCTCGCATTGATTCTCCACTCCAACAACACCGGCTCATCCGGGTGAGCCCACTGGTGGTTCTCGGGGAGTTCGACCGGGCGATTCCAGCGGAGCAGGCTGCGGATTACGGCAAGGTCATTCATTGAATCTCAACTCCCGTAGGGAACGGTCAGGGGCAGCCAGTAGGTGCACTGACGGGACAAGGCCATGCCTTTCACCGGGGTGGGGTCGAAGGGGTCGCTCTTGAGTTCAGCCTCATCGGCCTCAACATCGATGGCCAGGCGGAACAGGTACCCCTGGCCCCGTAGGTTGGCCAGAAACTGCTGCGGGTAGATCACCTCCAGCTCCAGCTCGGGTTTGCCGGGGTGGCTGACCCAGGCCTGCCAGAGGCGGTGGGTGTCTCCAGCCTGGTAACGGGTGTCCGTTGTTAGAGCGCCTTGGGGCGGCTTGCTCGGCGGGTTGCCGTAGGCCGAGACGGGTGCCCAGTGGCCTGCCTGGAAGCGCTGGTAGAAGTCCGGCCCTGTGCCTTGCCGGAGGCGGTCTTTAGCCACCATGGCCGGTTGCAAGGTCACCTCATGGCCGGCCAGCTCGGCGGGTACCAGCACCTGCACCCAGAAGCCTGTGTAGGTGCGGGGGCCCCGGTCGTAGTAGGGCAAGGCGGTGGCCCGGGCGACCACGCTGGGGCGCAGGCAGATTTCGCTCAGGGCGTTCAGTTCGTGCTTGTGCTGATCGTCGCTGTGGTCCCACCTGGGGGCCTTGCCCCAACTGCAGAGGTAGAGCCAGCGGCGCAGGCCCTCACGCTTGAAATGGTTGGCGGCCAGGCTGACCAGCAGATAAAGAACCCCCAACACAGCCACAATCAGGGTGATAGGGGTGGACATGACCCAGGCGAAGCCGAACCAGAAGCCCAAGCCGCTGCCGATAAGTTGGACGCCTGACATTAGAGCCATCCCTCCCAGAGCACCCAGCTTCATTTTCAGAAGAACTGCCTCCTCCTGGCTTGTGGCACTGCCGACATCCTGATGTACCTGCCACGCCTCCACACCCGCCGCAATAGCGCCGAAAGCGGCCATGCCCATGGTGCGCAGGATCAAGCGACGGGCCAACGTGGCATAGCCGGGGTTTCTCGACGCCCAGGAGGTCACCCCCGCTTTGGCCAACTGGGTTGTACGTCCGCGTATGTTCCCTTCCAACTTCGCCCACTTGTTCCAGGCCGGCACGGTCCAGAGGGCCATCAGGGCGTTGGCGGTATAGGCCGCGTTGGCACTGACGGTGCGCAGCTCGGCGGCGGTGAAGATGCCGTCGCGCTTGGCGTTTTCCAGGCTGTTGAGGGTGTTCCATACGTTCAGCCCGGCGACCAGGACCGGCAAGCTGCCCCCCAGCTCGCGGTTGAACCACTTTTGAGCGCGTGCGGCATAGGCGGCTGCATTGCGTGCCTTGAGCTGTAGCTGATCGAGCAGCTCGCTCTGGCCCAGGGTGGCCAGCAGGTAGGTGATTTCTGTTGCATTCACCTGGGTCAGGCGGGTGGTGGTGTGGATGGCACCGGTGACTTCATGCGGGCGGCGCAGTTCGAGTTCTTGCCGCTGTGCGTGTAGCTGGGCGAGCTGAACCTGTGCTGCACGCTTGTCCACACCTTTGCCTGGGCGCGCGATGACCTGCTGTTGACCGGCCATCTTCTTCAGCAGGGTCTGCATCTTCATTTGCCATGATTGATGCTTCTTTTTGTAGCCCGGATCTTTGATGAGTTGGGTCTGGGTGGAGATCTCCTGGGAGACCAGTACCTGGGTGACGCTGAATGCGAAGATGCGCAGGTTGGGGGCGAAACGTTCGCTCAGAGCGGGCAGCAGGGTAAAGGCGATGGTATTCCAGCTCTGGCTGGCCTTTTGCTCCACCACGTCTCGCAGCGTGTCGAAAGCCGCGCGGACGGGCTCGGAAAGCGCCCGGTAGATCTGGCTGCGTTTGACGCTGGGCAGGTCGAGTACGGCCTTGACCTCGTTGAGGCGGCTGACTTCGCTGGTGGTGTCGGCAATGCCGCCATGGGCCTTGCCACTGCCATCGTCCTGACGTCCGAGGGCGTCGAGGGTGCCGTATCGAATGAAGTTCTCCGAAATCCTGTCCACCATGGACGACAACTCCGGGCTGAAGTTGAAGAGGGCCAGCCCGGCCAGGCTGGTGGGACGCCCGTATTGCTTGCAGAGCCAGGTGCTCCCGGTCTCGCTGGCACCCAGCTGTGAGTAGAGGGTGGCCATGGTCTCCAACAGTTCGGTGGCCTGCTCGGGGTGACAGGGGTCGTAGAAGACCTCTTCAGCGCGGGGGCTCAAGCGCTCCAGCCAGGCCTGCAGGTCCTGCTCGCTGCGTTGACGATGAGCATCCAGCCGTTCGGCTTGCTGGCTCTTTTCGTCCAGAAAGAGGCTGGCCTCCTCATAACGGACGTCATTGCGCCACAGGCGCTTCCGGTGCCAGTGTTCGACGGCCTGCAGCCAACCCTCCCCGCTGGGGAGGCTGCCCCAGGTCTTGCGAAAGCTTTTCGATTCCCTTTCGAGTGCAGTTGCCTTGTAACCCAAGGTGCCATCGGACCCTGCGTCATGCAGACAGTCAGCGGACCTGTCGAGCAAGGCGTGTGCATCCCTGATGTAGGCCGCTCGTCTTTGGGGGTTCTTGGCAACCTCTTTCGGCATGAAGGGATCGAGCGATACGCCGCACAGTTCCTGCACCAGGGTGGCCGTATGGGTGCTGTTGGCGTGATCGAGCTCATGGGTGAGCAACTCCTGCCAGCGGCCCTGGAGGTTGAGTGCAAGGTCATCGACCACGCCCAGAGGATCATCCAGGGCAACGAACAGGGCGCTGTCCTGGTCCGGCACCTGCCCGAGAACCAGGGCTTCATGCAGCCCCAGCTTGCAGGCGCGCTCGGGGTCTTTATCGAGCTGTGCGGTGACCAGGCAGGTCTGGAAGGCCGGGCTCTTGCCGTCCGTGGAAATGTCGGCGACGGTGCGGCCCAGTTCGCGGAGCGGTGCAGCGTGGCTGGCTTTCAAGGTGGTGCAGTACTGGGAGAGGTCCAGGCTGCGCATCCAGCGCTGCTGCTCTCGTGGGTTGCTGCGCATGCGCTCGCACAGGCGCCACGTCCACTGAACCGGTGAGTAGGCGATCAGCAGGTGACTGCGCTTTGGGTAGAGCAGGTAGGGGCGGGTCTCACCCGGGTTGTGGCGCGTGTCGCGGTTGAGCTGGGCGGCGGTCCATTTGTGGCGGGTGAACTGGTACCCCTTGACCTGGTACTCGTGCAGGGTCTTGTCGGTTTCGTTCCAGACATAGAGCCAGCCGTCACGGAGCTGGCGAAGGGTATAGCTGCGCGTCTTCAAGGCAGGCAGGTGCCGAGTGGGCCAGGTGGCAGGCAGCGGGTTGGGGCCTTGTCTGCTGCCTTTGGGCGGTGACTCGTCGATGGCATAACGCACCGGGAATAGGGCGAACTCCTGGGCCTTGAGCGGGCACTGCCCGCTGGCGTTGGCTGGCTTCTGCTCGAATGCCTGATCGCGCTGGGCACGCTGAAGTTGTTTGTTCTGAGCGGTGGCTGTCATGTGGAGGTCCTTCAGCTGTCCATGCAGTCGTCATCCAGGGCCTGGATGCGCAGTTCCGGGGACAGGCCTGCCGCGTGGGGCGTGCGGGCAAGCCAGTGGTGATAAGGGCTATCGGGGTGCCTGGCAAAGTCATCCCCCCAATGGAGGCAACGCTCGATCCAGATGGCGAGGCTTCGTTCGGTGAACAGCCCCCACTCACTCGCTGCTGCGAGACGCTGATCCATCCAGTCTCCCCACCCCTCCGGCGGGGTTGCGTCCAGGCGTTCGGGGTAGGTGGTTGCCAGCCAGTGGTAAATGCGCTCCTTGAAGCGCCAGCGATGTGCGTCTTCGAGCGCCTGCAACTGAATGTCACCCAGGTGATTGAGGCGACCCGGAAGCGAAATACCCTCAGCGTCGGGGCGGTAGATGCGCCACTCGCGCGCACGTGCTGGTTCCCAGTTGGGAGGCAGCACAGCGACCTGCCAGGCCTCCACCGGCCCCAACACCGTCGTCAGGGCGGATGGCGAGTAGCTGTCGAGCCAGTGCCAGGTCACCAGGGGATCAGCGAAGCGAAACAGACTGTTACTGCCGAAGTTGTCGGTGAGGGTGATGAACTGCGCCAGGTGGCGTGCAACCGCCTTCAACGACGCACGGCTGCGAACCCAACTGGCTTGTCCTTGCAGCACCGGGCTGTCCTGAAACGCTGGCAGCAGGCAGGACGAGCGCTCCAGCTTCACCAGGATGGGGCCCAGCGCCTTCAACTCATCCCAGGGGGTGCCCGTGTAGAGCGGGTAGAGTTCGACATGCCCTTCGCTCTGGTACAGCCATTGGAGGGCATCCTGCTTGAGCACCCCGTCGATCAGCAGGTAGTCGATCGTCATGACTTGGCCTCCTGCTGCCGGACGCGCTCACAGATCTCGCAGCGGGGCGTGGCTCGCAGCAACGCCTGCCGCTGGGCGGCGATCAGCACATCGCCGGCCTTGTCCTTGTCGGCCGGCTTCACCGC
>NZ_LXJQ01000103.1:0-4728 GCF_001728925.1 Pseudomonas sp. 1D4 | reverse complement strand
GCGGCGCTGGCGGTTGAAACGGGTTGGCAGGGGCGCGGGTTGGGTCAACAAGCTCCAGGCCATCATCAGCGCTGGGATGCCAACGATGATTCCGCACCCAATCACGACCAAGAGATCCCACTCGTCTCCATCGGCGGGGATGCCCAGCCAAAGAGAAAGCAAGATCATGGGCCACATGACCATCACAGCAGAGCCCGGGCTGTAGTCGCCAATATCTATAAACACCTCGTTCTTGCGCCAGATGGTGTTCAGTACATCCTTGGGCGGGTGGCCGGTGGGGATGGCGGGCGGGGCCAGGTAGTCGTCGCGGGAGAACAGGCGCTTGGTCTGCTGGCCGGCGGTGGGGCGGGTCATAAGCGCCCCCTGGGTTGCAGGTAATCATCCCCGGTCAGGGCGTGGCTACGGGCATTGGCCAGCCCTGGGCCGCTTTCACCCGGGCGCAGGTCAATCACGTCGCCATCGGCCTGCGCCACGAATGCCACGCCGTTCGCCCCGCCGAGGTACTCCGCCTCCTGGCCTGCACTCGAGGCCAGGGCCAGGGCGGCCAGCGGCAGCCGATAGCGCAGGCGCAACGCCAGTTGCAACTGGCTGGGCCGCAGCGGCCCTGCCAGCCGAAGGCCCTGCCCTTCCTTGCTCGGTATCCAACTGCAGCGGCTGTGCGCCAGCCATTGCGCCCCCAGGTCACGGCTGGGCTCGCGGTTGCTCCCCCCCACCCGGTACTGGAACGGCAAGGCCTCACCCGACAGGGTCAGGTCCAGGGTGGTGTGCTGGGGCAAGGCACCGGGCAGGTCGATTTGCAGGTGGTAGAAGGCGTCCTCGACGATCACATCCCCGGCGCTGCCGTACACCTGATGGCTACGGCTCTGAAGGCTGAGGCGGGGTTGGTAGAGCAGCTTCAACAAGGCGTCCACCTCCGCCTGCTGCTGGGCGGGAGGAATCGAGGCATTGCCTGGGGCACGCCCTTTGGACCAGCAACAGCTCGCCAGAAAGGCCTGCATCGGGGTGCGCTGCAAGGACCAGGCGATGAAGTGAATGCTGCCCGGGACCATGAGCAGCAGGTTGATCGGCCCCATGCCCAGGCGAAAGCGCAGCACGGCTTGAGCGGTGGTGATGCGCTTGGTGATGCGCATCCAGGTCAGGCTCAGGCCCAAGATGGCCTGGGCCCCATACACCGCGACCTGCCCAGCCACAGCCAAGCGGCGGATATCCAGCCAGGGGTCAACGCCGATCTGCGCAGATTCCATTTGTCGCTGAAGTGCGCTGAACTCTTTCGAAGCAGCTACGAATGAAATCAGGCCAATCAGGCCACCAAACAACGTCAGTGTTGGCGCCACGTTAGAACCACGCCCCAACTCTTCAACCCCGGCTCCCCGAATCAACCAACTCTGAATCACCGCCACCAACGCGGCACTGGTATAGAGATTCGCGGAAAGCGCCTCGCTCTTTCGTCGCTCATCCGGGCTCTCAATACCCTCCGTCGACGGCAGGTTGACCATGTTGAGGATGAGGATGGCCAGCGGCAGGACCCCACCGCTGTTCTGCACGGCCGTGCTGTTGACGATGCGGGCCGGTAGACCCCGGGCAATACCGGAGGCAGTGCGCTCCATCCACTTGTCCAGGGCTTGTGCCTTGTCTCCCAGCAGGCGCCAGTGGGCAACGCCGTTCTTGAAGGTCTTGACCAGGCGTGCGTCATCTTTCAAGCGGGCAACCACGAATACGCCGATCTGGTGCGCGGTCATCTTGATGCCCACCTCGGTGTTAAGCAGTGCGGCGCTGGCCAGGTTGACGCTTGCCAGCCACCCGCCGTGGGCCGCGTTGATCGCCCTGTACAGCGCCTGCATCGCCTTGGCGCCGATGACCTTGGCGAGCGCCGCCCGGCTGGCTTCGAGGTTGTCGAGGCTCAGGGCCGTCAACACCTCTCCCGCTCGGGTGGCGCTGTTCAAGGCCACTTCCAGCGGGGGATTCCAGGCCATGAACAGCAGGTGGAAGACTCCATCATCACGCGCACGCAGGTGGTCGCTCAGTTGTTCGGCCCCCTGGCGGCGGTAGCACTGCGCGCTGAGGCAGGCTTGTGCCAGCTCGTCCAGCCATGCCTGGTCCTCGGCGTTGAAATGATCGACGAACCAGGTGCCCCGACCATGCCGGGGCAGAAACACCTGGCGGTCGGCATACAGCACCTTGTGCCGTGCTTCCACCTCCTTGTAGTGCGCGGGGGCCTCATGCTCCAGCCAGCCATTCATGCGCTTGAGGTCGATGTACTCGGCCACCTTGGCACCCGCCGAATCGCCCTTGAGCTGGGCCACCTTGTCCTTGCAATAGTCGCGCACCACATCCAGCACCTCCCGCTGCAGGTTGGCCGGGATGAAGGCCCGGACGGGCTGCAACTCCAGCTCCCTGCGGCGGGCGATGTCGGCAATACGTGCGTCGGCGGCGGCATGGCCGATGCGGTGCCGCTCGCGCACGTTGACCTGGGTTTCTTCGTCGATCAGCCCCTGGAGCGCACGCTGGGTCTTCAGCAGTTGATCACCCTGGGCTTGGGTGATCTTGAGCTGGTGCTCGCGGTACTGATAGACGAGGAGGTTGGCGAGTTCTCCTCCTTCCTCACTGATCAGGCTGCGGATGAAGCCCGCCATGTTCAGACGCAGGTTGTTGTCCGCCGTCCAGCGCTCATGGCGGGCCTCGAGCTGCTCCTGCTCATGGTTGAGGTCACGCAGGACGCCCAGGTCATCGTCCAGCGCGACCACTACGGGGTAGAGCGGGCCGGCTTCCAAGCGGGCCTTGTCCAGCCACATGCTGGCGCGGCGGGCATCCCAGGCTTCTGCGCTCCAGCTACCTGGCGGCTGTTCGATGCCTGGGTGGCGCTGCAACGCCTGCTCGCCCAACCGCAGCCATTCCATCACCCAGACATAGGCGCTGACCTTCTCCGGGGTGGGGTCGTTTTTGACCTGTTCGCCCAGGACTCGCGCGTCCTCCTGGTGTTGCTTGCCGTTCGTCTTGTGCTCATGGGCCCTGTTTTTGTCCAACACCTCGGGCATCAGCTCGGCGATGAGCGATTCAGCCTTTTCCAGCGGCACGCAATGGGCGGCCTGGAGATTACAGGCAATGTCCTGCATGGGGACACGGCGCATGTGCGCGCGACGCCCTCCCGGCTTGGCCAGCTTCGCCCTCGCCTGCTCTCCCAGGGGGCGTTCGGTATGCAGAAGCCAGGCATCCTCCCCTTTATCCAGCGCCACCCCAGCCAGGCTGCCCGTCGGCGGCAGCTCGCGGCCGGCATCCAGCGGCTGTGGTTGAAGCAGGCCGTTCTTGGCCACGGCATAGCGCTTGAGTGGCCCCTGCCCCGCCCACAAGTAGAGAAAGCCGGCGCGCAGCACGCGCAGTGCCATGGGGTGGCTGTTCGTCTTTACGCCAGGCTGCAGGCCTGGGTGCTTCGCCGGCTGCTCCGCCAGGGCGTAGCGGGCGGGGACGATGTAGAGCTGGGCCTGGCGAGCCGGGCACGGGCTGACGGGGTCGCGTGCGTCGCCTGCGGGTGGCGGAACGCTCTGGTTGGGGTTGGCAGTCATGGGGACGTCCTTTTCAGAAGGCTCAGTGCATAGGCGAGGTCGGCGGCGTCCTTCAGGCGTTGTGAAGGCGTGCGCGAGTCGCGCGCATCCAGTTGGCTGGCGACGTGCGGGTGATGCTCCAGGGCGTTGGGGCCGAGCAGCCCGAACAGGTTGGCGTAGCGGTAAAGGTCATCCTCGCCGCAGAAGCCTCGGGCATAGGCCTGATCGGCAAGCGCACGCAATTCGGCACGCCGGGCGGGGCGATCCCAGCGCTCTCCCCACGCAGGGAAGTGGGTGTGCATGTGGCCATCCAGGCCTTCAAGCACCTGATGCTGACGCACCCGGCTCAAGCGTTCGAGGTCACTTTCGCGAAGGCGGTAGGGCTGCTGTGCGTTGATGGGATGTGGCGCGACGGGGCGCTGAAGCCTCGTCCATTGCTCGGTATCCAGGTCATAGCCGAGAACCTCCTGAAAGGGCCCGAACAAACGCCCTGCATCGGCGCTATCCGGGTTGCCGAACAGGGCATGGACGATGGTTGCATCCGCCAGGCGCAGCAGAAGCGCTTCACCTTGCGGGTGCACGACCTGCAGCAGGCCACGCAGATGCTTCACCTGCTCCATCCAGGGTGCATCGCTGAAGAGCAGGCACCCCCAATCGGGTAGCCCATTGGCCCTGTAGTGCTCGAGCACGGGGTCATCCGGCCCTGACACGCGCACCAGGCAGGGCGAGATATCCGCCAGTTCGGCCCACTGGGTCTGGGCATAGAGCGACTGAACCATGCTCGCGCCACCCCATTCCCAGACACGCTGCAGTGGGTTCGGCACGCTGACGCCGTCCAGCAGCAGGCTGGCTCCCAGCGCCCAGGGAAGGTCAGGGGCAAGTTCCGGCAAGGCCATCAGGCATCCCTCCTGGCTTGCGCGCACACCGCGCACAACGGTTGCTTGCGCAGCAACGCCTGCCGCTGGGCGGCGATCAGCACATCGCCGGCCTTGTCCTTGTCGGCCGGCTTCACTGCGCCCGGGAGGATGGGCCGGGCACCTGCACCCTTCCCGGCCGCGCCGCCCGAGTTCAGGTTGATGCTGGCGCCGCTGAAGGTGACACCGCCGGGGTCGAGCTTGAGGAAACTGCCGCCGCCGCTGGCAGTGAGTTCCATGCCGGCGTCGATCACGACCTTGCTTCCGGCGTAGTA
>NZ_LXJQ01000102.1:0-4999 GCF_001728925.1 Pseudomonas sp. 1D4 | reverse complement strand
CGATTCCTCCTCTCGGCCACGCCACGACGGACCTGGCCGGTCAATAAAAAACCGCCCCGGGAACCGCCATGCGTGGTGGCGGCGCGTCGGGGCGGCAGGGTAATCAGAAGCTCATTTCGATCACATCGTCCGGCACCACCAGCGGGCCGGCGGTCTTGGCGACGATCTCCTCCACGCTCACCCCGGGGGCGCGCTCGCGGAGGATGAAGGTGCCGTTCTCGATCTCCAGGTAGGCCAGGTCGGTGAGCACCTTGCGGATGCAGCCGCACCCGGTCAGCGGCAGGCTGCAATGGCGCAGCAGCTTGGACTCACCGTCCTTCGAGGCGTGGGTCATGGTGACGATGATGTTGTCGGCACCGGCCACCAGATCCATCGCGCCGCCCATGCCCTTGACCAGCTTGCCGGGGATCATCCAGGAGGCGATGTTGCCGTTGACGTCCACCTCGAACGCCCCCAGCACGGTGAGGTCCACGTGCCCGCCGCGGATCATCGCGAAGGACTCGGAGGAGTCGAAGATCGCCGCGCCCTTGACCGCCGTGACGGTCTGCTTGCCGGCGTTGATCATGTCGGCGTCCACTTCCACCTCAGTGGGGAAGGCGCCCATGCCCAGCAGGCCGTTCTCGGACTGCAGCATCACGTCCATGCCCTCGGGCACGTAGTTGGCCACCAGGGTGGGGATACCGATCCCCAGGTTCACGTAGTAGCCGTCCTTCAGTTCGCGGGCCACGCGCTGGGCCATCTGTTCGCGGGTCAGTGCCATGTCGGTTTCCTCGGATTCGTCGTGTCGTGGTCAGCGAGTGGTGCGCTTTTCGATGCGCTTCTCGAAGGTCCCGCAGATCAGGCGATCGACATAGATGCCCGGGGTGTGGATCTGCGCCGGGTCCAGCTCGCCCGGCTCGACGATCTCCTCCACCTCCACCACCGTGATGCGCCCGGCGGTGGCCACCACCGGGTTGAAGTTGCGCGCGGTGTGGCGGTAGATCACGTTGCCGTAATGGTCGGCCTTCCAGCCCTTGACGATGGCGAAGTCACCGGTGATGGACGGTTCGAGGATGTAGTGGCGGCCGTTGAATTGGCGCGCTTCCTTGCCCTCGGCCACCGGAGTGCCGTAGCCGGTGGCGGTGTAGAAGGCCGGGATGCCGGCACCGCCGGCGCGCAGCTTCTCGGCCAGGGTGCCCTGGGGCGTGAGTTCCACCTCCAGCTCACCGGAGAGCAGTTGCTGCTCGAACAGCGCGTTCTCGCCCACGTAGGAGGCGATCATCTTGCGGATCTGCCGGTCCTCCAGCAGCACGCCCAGGCCGAAGCCATCAACGCCGCAGTTGTTGGAGACCACGGTGAGGTCACGCACCCCGCGCCGCCGGATCTCGGCGATCAGGTTCTCCGGAATGCCGCAGAGGCCGAAGCCCCCGGCCAGGACGGTCATGCCGTCGGTGAGCCCATCGAGGGCTTCCGCGTAACTGCCTACACGCTTGTCGAGTCCGCTCATCGCTGATCCTCTGTTGTTGTTCTGCCTGGCCTGCCGGCCGGTGAGTGGGATGCAGCTTCACCCGCACGGACTCATTTGTTAATTTTGTTTTTCCTCAGCATTGATCCGAAATCCTGATAAATGACCGTCAAGCAACTGCGCGCCTTCCTCGCCGTCGCCCAGAGCCTGAGCTTCGCCCAGGCCTGCGAACGCCTGCACCTGTCCCAGCCGGCCCTGTCCCTGGCGATCAAGACCCTGGAGGAATCCCTCGGCGGGCAGTTGCTGGTGCGCACCACCCGCAGCGTCGCCCTCACCCCCGAGGGCGAGACCCTGCTGCCCCTCGCCCGACGCCTGCTGGCCGACTGGGACGACGCCGAAGAGCTGCTGCACCAGCACTTCACCCTGCAACTGGGCAAGGTCGCCATCGCCGCCATGCCCTCCTTCGCCAGCAACCTGCTGCCGGTGGCGCTGAAGGCGTTCCGCGACCGCCACCCGAAGGTGAACGTCGCCGTGCACGACGTGATCAACGAACAGGTACTGGAAATGGTGCGCAGCCACCGCGTGGAACTGGGCATCGCCTTCGAGCCGTCGAGCCTGGAGGGCCTGGCCTTCACCCCCTTCTACAGCGACCGCTTCGTCGCCGTGGTGCCGGCCGGCTGCGCGCTGGCCGAGCGCGGCACGGTGAGCTGGGCGGAACTGCTGGGCGAGCCCTTCATCACCCTGCAACGCCCCTCGGCCGTGCGCCTGCTGCTGGAAGACAGCGTTGCCGCCCGCCACGGCCACCTCCCCGTCGCCTTCGAAAGCCACCAACTGGTCACCGTCGGCCGCATGGTCGCCCAGGGCCTGGGGGTCAGCGCCGTCCCCGGCCTGTGCATCCAGCAGATGGAAGAACTGGGCGCCCGCTGCGTCCCCCTCGACACCCCGCAAGTGGAACGCCGTGTCGGCCTGCTGCGCCTCGCCAGCCACCAACTCTCCACCGCCGCCCAGGCCCTGGCCGACGTCCTGCTGCACCTGCGCGACTGGGAGCACCAGTTGACCCCGGCGCGCACGCCCCACGGTATCGGCTGAGGCACACCGCCCCCGGCTTTCCCCCGACGCCTGGAGGGCCCATTATTCGGGCATTCCCGAGCACGAGGATGTCCCCATGAGCCAGCCCCTCTGGAGCCCGAGCCCCGAACGAATCGCCGCCACCCGGATGGAAGCCTTCCGCCGCCATGTTGCCGAGCGCCATGGCGTGGCCGTGCCCGACTACGCCGCGCTGCACGCCTGGAGCGTGGCGGACCGGCCGGCGTTCTGGTCGACCCTGGCGGCGTGGTTCGAGGTGCGCTTCCACCAGCCGCCCCACGCGGTACTGGAAGAAGGCCCGGCGATGCCGGATGCGCGCTGGTTTCCCGGCGCGACGCTGAACTTCGCCGAGCACCTGCTGCGGCGCCGTGATGACGCGCCGGCCCTGGTGGCGGTGGACGAGGACGGCAGCCGGGTGCAGCTCTCCCACGCCGAATTGGCCGCTCAGGTCGCCGGGCTGCAACGCAGCCTGCGGGCGCTGGGCGTCGGGGTGGGAGATCGGGTGGCGGCCTTCATGCCCAACACCTGGCAGACGGTGGTGGGCATGCTCGCCAGCGCCAGCCTGGGGGCGACCTGGTCGTCCTGCTCGCCGGACTTCGGCACCCAAGGGGTGATCGACCGCTTCGGGCAGATCGAACCCAGGGTGCTGATCGCCGCCGCCGGCTACCACTACGCGGGCAAGACCCTCGACCTCACGCCCAAGCTCAACGAGATCCTCGCCCGCCTGCCCAGCCTGGAGCAGTTGCTGGTGGTGCCCCATGCACGCCCGGACGCCCGGACGGAAGACTTCCAGACCCCGGCGCGGGTGGCGCTGTGGGGCGACTTCTACCAGCCCGGCGGCGACCCCGAGTTCGTCCCCGTGCCGTTCGACCAGCCGCTCTACATCCTCTACTCCAGCGGCACTACCGGCGTGCCCAAGTGCATCGTCCACGGCGTCGGCGGCACCCTGCTGCAACACCTGAAGGAGCATGGCCTGCACGGCGACCTGAAGGCCGAGGACAGGCTGTTCTACTACACCACCTGCGGCTGGATGATGTGGAACTGGCTGGTCTCCGGCCTCGCCCTGGGCGCCACCCTGGTGCTCTACGACGGCTCGCCTTTCCACCCCGCCCCGGAACGCCTGATCGACCTGATCGACGCCGAAGGCATCAGCCTCTTCGGCACCAGCGCCAAGTACATCGCCGCCCTGGAGAAAGCCGGTGTCAAGCCCTGCCGCAGCCACCGGCTGGAACGCCTGAAGACGGTGCTTTCCACCGGCTCGCCCCTGGCCCACGAAGGCTTCGACTACCTCTACCGCTGCTTCAAGACGGACCTCTGCGTGTCGTCCATCTCCGGCGGCACCGACATCGTCTCCTGCTTCGCCCTGGGCAACCCGGTGCTGCCGGTGTGGCGCGGCGAGCTGCAATGCAAGGGCCTGGGCATGGACGTGCAGGTGTGGGACGAGCTAGGGCATCCGCTGGTGGGCGAGAAAGGCGAACTGGTCTGTGCCCGGCACTTCCCGTCGATGCCGGTGGGGTTCTGGAACGACCCGAACGGGGAGAAATTCCGCGCGGCCTATTTCGAAACCTTCCCCGGCGTCTGGGCCCACGGCGACTACGCCGAGGAAACCGTCCATGGGGGCCTGGTGATCCATGGCCGCTCGGATGCGGTGCTCAACCCCGGCGGCGTGCGCATCGGCACCGCCGAGATCTACCGCCAGGTGGAGAAGATCGAGGAAGTGCTGGAGTCCATCGCCATCGGCCAGGACTGGCAGGGCGACGTGCGGGTGGTGCTGTTCGTGCGCCTGCGCGAGGGCGTGGCACTCGACGAAGCCTTGCAAGCGCGCATCCGCCGGGTGATCCGCGACAACACCACGCCGCGCCATGTACCGGCGAAGATCGTGGCGGTCAGCGACATCCCCCGCACCATCAGCGGCAAGATCGTCGAACTGGCAGTGCGCAACGTGGTCCACGGTCGTCCGGTGAAAAACACCGACGCCCTGGCCAACCCCGCCGCGCTGGAGCAGTTCCGCGACCGCGCGGAATTGGCTGACTGACAGGCACCCACACGGGGAAAACAGCCGAGCGAAGGGAAACTCCGCGTCGGGCGTTCGCGAGCAAAGCTCGCTCCCACCACCGCGTTAACCCGAGCCTCCTTGCGCAGGGTGGGCTTCGCCCGTGATACCGGCGTCCTCGCTACGCATGCGGTAGCCCGGACTTCAGTCCGGGATGGCAGGCTCCGTTCCCGGGCTGAAGCCCGGGCTACGTGTCTGCATGGTGGTACTCCCGCTCGATGGGCTTCGCTGCGCTCAGCGCCATCCTACGAAGTACCTGAGAGCCCGGGCCACGTACCACGCGCCGTAGGATGCGGTGAGCTCGGCGAACCGCATCAGATCACCGCACAGTGCTGCCGGGGTACTCCGGCTCGATGGGCTTCGCTGCGCTCAGCGCCATCCTACGAAGTACCTGAGCCCGGGCTACGTACCGCGCT
>NZ_LXJQ01000101.1:0-5099 GCF_001728925.1 Pseudomonas sp. 1D4 | reverse complement strand
GAGCAGGATGGGGAGGGGCATTGGGCGAAAGATTTCCAGTAGGAAAGGCACTAGCAGGGCCACACTAATCAAGGCTAAACACGCCCACCCTGGCCCAGTTCTGCCATCCAAGAAAAAAGCTATTGAGAAGCCTCCGAATATCAGTAGCACGCCTCCCCCCAACGCCCCGGTCCACATCCCCCGATCTGCACTCTCCCCGTGCTCAAGGCTCAGGTAGTGCTCGGTCTGCTCCTCCACTTCGGGCATGCACATAAGCGGCGCTTGTGTGGGCTGATCGGCCTTGAGCAGACAGCTGTCCGGTACTTGGGCAAAGCGCTGGGCGAAGGCACGGGCCACCTCCTCCGTCACGTCTGCTGCTCCAGGTCCACCAGCCGGCTGGTGGGGCCATCGGCCCGCAGGCGCTCGCGGACCATGGCCGGCCATTGGGTACGGGCCCGGCGTTTGGCGATGGCGTAGGTGAGGTTTTGCAAGGTGTTGAACGGAGCAAACATGATGCCCCCTACCAAAAGTGCCACGTCAGAGGCACTGAGGTAATTGCGCCCGCCGTTGGCAACGTACTGCTCCTTGATGTCTCGCCATTGAAGGCGAGTCCAATGCCCTCGCCGCTTGCGCACTTCCAACAGGCTCTGGTTGAACGCCGGCGACTCGCTGTGCCTGCCGTGTTCATCGAACCAAGGGCCATTATCCATGTAAGCCCGCAGGTACTCCCAGAAACCCAACTGCATCTCCAGGCTCTTGCTGATGGGCGAGCCCAGGTTGATCACCACCAACTCCTCCGGGTGGCCGTAGCGGTGCAGCAGCACCTCCAGCGCGGCATGGCGCATGCCGCCTGTGTAGAGCCCCACTGTGTCGAAGGGGTAGGCCGCAGCGGCAATGCCATCCCAGGGGGTGTGGTACAGCTCGCCGTCCTGCTCGAAGTACAGCTCGCGAGTGCGGCGGTTGAGCAGGATCGGCAGGGGCATGGGCTGGAACACTTCGCAGATGAACGGGACCAGAACACAAGCAAGCCCCAACAGGAAAAAGTTGAGAGACGTTTCAGCTCGGCCATCCATCAAAAGAAAAAACGCAAAGAAAAGCCAAAAAACACCCCCAATCCCACCCAGCGCCCCCGTCCACATCCCTCTGTCCGCACTCTCTCCGTGCTCAAGGCTCAGGTAGTGCTCAGTCTGTTCCTCCACTTCGGGCATGCACATAAGCGGTGCCTCCGTGGATTTATCAGCCTGGAGCAGGCGACTGTCAGGCACCTGGGCGAACCGTCGGGCGAAGGTGGTTTGGGTTAGTTCAGTCATGGTCAGCTCACCTCGATGTCGATGGCCGGCAGGCTGAGGCCTTCGACCGGGGTGTAGGTCAGGCTGCCGCGGATGGCGACCAGCCGCTCAAACGCGCCGTCATGGTAGGCCCGGCGCAGGCGGATGCCGTCGTTCGGCGGGCCATGGGGGCTGCCGATATCGGGGTCGAAGGGGATGGGGTCGTGCTCCCCCCAGGTCAGCGGGATGCACCTGAGGGTGGCGTCGTCGAGCAGGCCGTGGGATTGCTCCCACTCCTCGTAACCGCTGAAGGTGATCATGCCTTGCTGGTACTCGCTCTGGCCGGGCAGATGCAGAACCAGGCGTATTTCGTTCACCCATTGGCCGGTGCGGGGGTTGATATCGTTCCAGCGCTCCAGCTTGAGGCTGACCGGTAGGACGATGCGCCAAAACGCCTCGAGGGTGCCGGTGAGGCTGCCGGACCAATCCGCAGGGCGGGTGCCGAAACGGGTCTGCTTGAGCCAGCTTTCCAGCGGGGTGTCTTTTGTATAGAGCAGGGAGACCATGCCGATCAGGATGGTGGCAACCAGCCCCACCAGGCTCAGGCGCAGGGGCAGGGTGAGTACGCGGATGCCGGTGGCCAGGGCCGTCGATTCGCCGGCCAGTACCGCCGTGCGGGCCAGGCGCAAGGCACGCATGGCCTGCAGCGAGACGCGGGCATAGGCCAGGTTGGCGCCGGCCAGCCCCAGGCTGACCGCTGCCGTGTCCAGGTCTCCGGCACGGTAGGCATCCAGGGCCTGCCAGCCGTAATAGAACACGTCCAGGCCGGCAGTGATGGCTTGCAGCAGCATGGCGCCGGCTCCCAGGCCCAATGCTCGAGCCAGAGTCTCCTGAGCCGCAGGGTTGATCTTGCCTGCTTGCGCGACGTGCTGCTCCCAGCGCACATCAGCAAGCTTTTGCAGTACAGCGGTTGAAGCAGTTGCCGTAGCCATAACAGCACTGAAAGTCGAAATAGCGTTCTTCACGGATGTCTCAGTCCAGACCTGCTTAGCTACCTCCGCCAAATTCCAAACCGACACAAACGCAATCAACGTCTTCAACGGCGCCTCGTTCAGCAGTTCGCTGATATTTCGAGGCGCCCCCAGGGAAAGGCGCGCGGCTTTTCCGCTCAGGGGCGGTAGCGTTGTGCCGGGCTTGCCGGGCGCGCGCGGGGCGTCGCTGCCATGGCCGGGTGAGGGATGGGGCGGGGCCGCTTCTGGGGCCGGTACGACACGGAGATGCGGAATGGCCTCCTCGACCTGGGTCGCCGTGGGGCTTTTGGCGGGGGTTGAAAGGCCGACAGCTTCGCGGGCAGCACGCGCCTGGTTGCGGATCTCTTTCTCCAGTTGCTTCTTGAGGCGGCGCAGTTGGCCCTTGTTGTGGGCCTGGTCGATCTGCTCGTTGAGCCAGCCGATCGCATCCACTCGGCTCAGGCTGTCCACCTCCAGGCGCTGGGCGCTGCGTACCAGCATGGCGGTCATGAGGTTGTAGGCCAGGGGGTGGATCTGTTCACTCAGGCTGCGCAGGCGCCCGCCGAGGCTGGGTGAGAGCACGGCGAACAGGGGCTCGCCACCGCGCGCCGGATTCAACGCCTGCACCTGATCGGCGGCGAGGTTGACGGCCGTGGCGAAGGCTGTCGCCCTGGCGAGGCGGGCGGCGGCGCCAGGGGCGTCGGTCACGTCGGCGAGGGCTTCCGGCAGGTGCAAGGCTTGCTTGAGGGTGCCGGGGTCGATCTTGCGGGTGGCCCCCAACAATGACCACAGCAGCCAGGGCTGCTCCCTCGGTTGGGCAGCGTCCAGCTCCCGTTCGAGGGTCTTCACCCCCAGGGGGGTGGCGGAGGGCCCCAGGCAACTGCAGGCGAAGTGGATTTCCAGCAGGTCGCGCTGGTCGGGCTGGGTCAGGTCGAACATGGCGCAGGCGGAGTCCAGGTGCGACGGCATGCCGCCTTCCAGGGTCTCGAACCAACGGGCCCAGCACTCCGTCAGGCGCCGCAGGTCGGCATCGAGGGCGTCCAGCGCCAGGGCCGGCTGCTTCAGAACCTTCTGCAACTGGGGCACGTCGATCATGGAGGCGAGGTTGCTGCGGATGACTTCGTCGCTGTCGGCCACGGACTGGATCAGTTCGGCGGTAGCCCACTCGTCGTTGCGGTGCTTGTTGAGTTTGGTGAAGGCGATGCGGCGCTCGCGCACCAGGGCGGCCAGGTCACCCAGTACGCCCCAGGGGTCGTCGACAAGGGCGAAGTGCTGTTGCTCGCAGCGCTGCATGGGTTTGAGGGGCGGGTCCTGCAGCAGCCAGTAGCTGGCCTTTCTGGTGGCGATGCTCCAGGTGTAATGCTCGGTCTTCAGGTCGCCGATCTGCCCGTGCATGGCCTGGACGCTGCCACTGAAGGGCGCCACGCCGGGGGTCAGGCTGCGCATCATGCGTTGGCGCTTGGCGGGCTGGCTCTCCAGCTCTGCGAAGACGTCGGCACTCCAGCGGATGGGGGACCAGGCCATCAGGACCGGTGCCCCTGCCTCCAGCATCAGGTAGGCGCGGGTGGTGGTGTCCGGTGCGGGGGCGCTGCGTGCGGTCGGTTTCAGCATGGCGGCGTCCACCCGGTATTCGCTGAGTGCCTGGAGGCTGTCTTCCCAGACGTACAGCCAGCCATCGCGCAGCGCACGGGGGACGTAGCCCAGGGGGCGATCCTTGAGCGCGGCGTGCTCGGGGCCCATCTCCGGGAAGTTGCCGTTGAGGGCGGGCAGCCCCAGGGTGGCCGCGTCCAGGGTGGAGGGGTTGCGCGTCTCGATGGGGCCGATGGCATATCGCAGCGGCAATACGGCGGCCAGCAAGGGGCAGGTGGCGGGCTGGAGACGGCGGGTTTGGGTGGCGGGGGCGTTCATGCGGGTGCGTCCTGCGGGTGGGGTTCGGGTTGCGCCAGTGCGTCGAGCAGCGGCCAATCCAGGGTGATCTGGGCGTCGAGCGGTGGGCCGGGGTGGGTCGCATCCAGTTGGGGATGGGGGTTGTGCCAGGCCAGGACCGGGGCCTCCCCGTCACGCAGCCAGACCTCGCTCACGCCATGCCAGAACCCCGCCGGCCACTGGACCTGGCTGCGCCATGCCTGGCGCAGCGGGCGTGCATCGGCCAGTCGCAGCCAGAACACGCGGCCATCCGGTGCCAGGATGCGCAAACGCCGACGCAGGCTCTCTCGCAAGGCGACCAGGGGCAGCTCGCTCCTGAGCCAGACGGCTTGTTCAAGCTCGGGCTGCCCGGCCTGCCAGGCGTCATTCAGCAGGCTGCCGGCATCGGCCTGCAGCAGGATGGGGCCGATGGCTGCCAACGACTCATAAGGAGTGCCTTGCAACAGGGGGCGTGGGCTGTGTTCGGGAAAATGCTGGCACAGCCAGACCAGGGCCTGCCGGTGGGAGGCGCCGTCGAAGAGCAGGAATCCGCTGTCCATCATTTGGCCTCCTTGGCACGCTTGGCCGCTTCGCAGACCTCACAGATACCCGTGCTGGCCTGGAGGAACACCCGGCGTTGCTTGGCCAGGGCCTCCAGGGTGATGCCGGCCTTGTCCTTGTCGGCCGGCTTCACTGCGCCCGGGAGGATGGGCCGGGCACCTGCACCCTTCCCGGCCGCGCCCCCTGAGTTCAGGTTGATGCTGGCGCCGCTGAAGGTGACGCCGCCCGGGTCGAGCTTGATGAAGCTGCCGCCGCCGCTGGCGGTGAGCTCCATGCCGGCGTCGATCACGACCTTGTCGCCGGCGTAGTAGTGGATCTCCTGCCCCGCTTCGATGAACTGCCCGCTGCCCAGTTGGATGTGCTGTTCGTTGCCGAT
>NZ_LXJQ01000100.1:0-5378 GCF_001728925.1 Pseudomonas sp. 1D4 | reverse complement strand
TTTTTCTCTCGGGTGATGGGCCGCTTGGAAACCGGCGCCGCGCAAGGCGGCTCCGGTCATGACGCGGTCAATCGGGTATTCAGGGCAGGTCGACCTTGAGGCCACGCCCGGTCTGCACCGCCACGTAGTGGGCGTCCTTCAGGGCCCTGGCAAGATCAGGGTCGGTTTCGTCGAACTCCTTCACGGCAATGCTGCCAAGAGTGATCTGGTGGAGCATCGAGCGATCCAGGCCCTTGTCCAGCAGCACAGCCCTGACGTACCTCAGTTGCCGTTCTGCGGACACCAGCACTTCTTGCCCGGGAAGCGCGGCGGCACGCTGGATCACCAGCGCCAGCGCGCGATCTATGTATTCAACGGGAGTCATGGTCCACCTGGGGAGATAATTCCAAATGCGTCCTTCTGGTTGGAGAACAACTGCGTCGCTCCACCCTTGGCATCGTAGTTCTGGCCCTTGACCGACCAGAAGTCCGTGGTGGGCGCTGCAGTACTGCGCAGCACCTCCACCTTCTGCGTGGTCTTGTAGGAGTTGAGGACCTTCGGCTCGATGGTGTTCGCCGCCCGGTTGGTGCCCATGGGGTTGATCCCCAGTTCGGTCGGCTGGACTTTGGGGCTGATTGTATACCAGTTGCCCTGGGGCGCCCCGGGAGACTGGTACTGCCAGAGGGCCTTGTTCGGGGCCAGGGTCTCGACGCGCACGGGATGGTTGAAATCCAGACCGTTCATGTACGACTCGGCATCGCTCTTCGAATAACCCTTGGACTTGAAGAAGTTGCTCGCCACCTCGCGGTTACCGCGATAGTTGATGTCGTGGTCGAGATCACCACTGCGCCCGAACTTCTTGTTCAGGTACGCGCGTCGTTGCGCCACCTCCGAGGTCACGGCGGCGGTCGGCTTGCGTCCGGCCAGCTTCGGTCCCATACCGAGCAGCGCCAGGCCGGCGACGCCTTGAAGGAGGTCGCGGTAGCCAGGCCCCAGGCGATCACCCAGTTGGCCGAGCAGCTCCATGCCGCCGTAGATGGCGCCGCCCACGACAACGGTCGCTGCCAACACCGCGAGCCCCGCCATGGCCGCCACCACCAGGCCGACGCCCAGGGCTGCCAGGCCGAGGATCTCCAGGCCGCTGTGCACCCAGCCTTCGATGTCCAGCACGAAGGCCACGCGCTCCGTCGGGCCGCCGATGAAGGTGTTCTCGCTGCCAGTCTTGATGTGCGCACCGCAGCTCATCTTGCTGGTCAGCCGGGCCGCCGGCTTGCCATTGATGTAGACCGTGGCGCTGCCTTCGGCGATGACCACTTCGAACGGCCAGTAGGGGTGGTTGCACGGCAGGCCGCTGCAGGAGGACGCGGCGTCCTCACCCGCGCGCATCGCATTGCGGGCGTTGACGAAGACGTTGGGGCTGCCACGTATGAGCGCCCCGGTTGTCGGCTCCGGCAGGTTGAAGATGGTGCTGAGTCCCTTGACCACCTGGAACATGGACAGGCCACCGGCGGCGATGGAGCCAGCCATCACCGCCAATGCGACACCACCCGTGGCGGCCGTTGCGGCGATCACCGCCGCACCGATCAGCGCTCCTGCCACCGCCCCGGCGACCATGGCCGCCAGGCCGAAACCGTGGGCGATCTCATCCCCTAGCCGTGCTGCTGCCTGCGCATCCATCGAGGTACTTCACTTCCTTGCTCGGGCCGTCGGCGGCCCCGGTCAGGCTGCCGGAGGCAGCGGCTTGAGGGTCTGCATCGCCTGCTTCCAGGCCGGCTCGTGGAACGGCAGGTCCTGGGGCGTGGTGGTCAGCGTGGTGATCAGCACCGCCGGCTTGCGCTCGATGAACACCTGGCGAAGCATCAGCACCCGGCCATCGCGCTGCCAGGTGTAGTCCAGCAGCACCGCAGGGGCACCGTTCAGGTTGATGTCCCACTGCTTGACCAGGGTGAACCCGGGCAACTGCTGGCGCGCATTGGCGAGCTGCTGGGCGATGTAGTCGGCGAAGGGCGTGTCGCCCTGGCTGGGGTCGCGGCTGATGACGAAGCTGGCTTCCTTGGCGCTGCCGGTGGCGGGCAGCTTGAAGATGTTGATGCTCTGGTCCTGCCAGGCATCGGGGACGTCCAGGTCCGCCTCGTTGAGTCGGTAGAGAGTCACTGTACTGAAGGCCTTCCCTAGGTGATGGGCTCTGCGTAGGAACTGCCTTATTGACTACGGCACATCATCCTACGCCCGGCGGGCGAAAATCTTCCGGCAACAGGGCTCAACAATCAAGGACAACCCCCCGCGCGATGCTCAGGGCTTGCGCTTGGTCTCGCTTCTTGCCTGGAACGGTGGAAACGGGATCACCTTCAAGGACACCTCACGGCGTGCAGCTCTACCTTTGCCGCAGAACGCACCACCCGCTTTCGGACAAACACCCCATGACGACCGCGCCAAACACCCTCTACGACGACAACGCCCCCGCCCTCGCCGCGCTCTACACGCACATCGAAGGGGCCGACCTGACGGCCGTGCGCGCCGCCCTGGAGGCCCACCCGCAGTGGCTGGCCGTGCCCCTCTTCGGCCTGGCCAGCCAGGGGACGCTGCTGCACCTGGCGGCTCGCCATGGCTGCCTGGAGATCGTCGACTACCTGGTGAAGAAGGGGCTCGACACGGGGGTTCTCGATGGCAGCCACGGCACGCCGCTGGTCGATGCGGCGGGCGCGGGTCACCTCGCGACGGTGCGCTGGCTGCTGGATAACGGCGCGGCGGTGGACGGCGATTGCAGGGGCATCCTCACGCCGCTCATCGCCGCGGCCGTAGGCGGCCACAGTGAGGTGGCTGCGCTGCTGGTGCAGCACGGTGCCGACCTCGACCGCCTGCACCTGCGCCTCAACCAGACCGCTCGCGATACGGCGCTGGTCTGGGGTCATGGGGCGCTGGCGGGGTGGCTGGCTGAACAGGGCGGGCACTGTGCGCAAGAACAGATGGACTACACCCGGGTACGTGGCAGCGGGATCTTCGAGCACATCTTCGAGCGGGTCGGTTTCGTCCTCACGCCCTGCCCCAGCCAGAGGCTGTGCGGGCAGGATATCGACCTGCGGACGGCACTGGTCGGCAACGGCCGGGCCCACAAGCTGCTGTTCACCCTGGGGGTGCACGTTTCCCAGCCGCGCATCGAGCTGATGGTCGCCCTGCCTTACGACTGGCCATTGAACCGCGCGGCCATCACGGCAGACCTGCCTTGCGCCTTCCCCGCCCAACTGCTCTGGCGTGCAGCGCAGGCACGCCTCAAAGGCGAGGCGATCCGCGAGGGTTGGCTGGCCGAGCGCGGGGATGAACGCTTCCGCGACCTGCCCTGGCCGGAGGGTGTCGATGCCATGGTGGCGGTGGACTACCGCTTTCCGCCCGCCACCGAGGGCGCGACCGAAGGCGAGGTGACGCTGTTGCTGCTGGTGCCCATGGGCTATCCCCGTGTAGGGCGGCCTACGCCAGAGAAGCTGGCGGACTGGGCCGGCAAGAAACGCGCGGCCAGTTGGAAGGCGGTGGCGATCAAGGCCTGACCAGTTGCGCCGGGCTCACTCCGATTCGCTGGGCACCAGGTCCGGCCCGCCCAGCCGCTCTCGCAGGTGCAGCGAGGCGCGCAGCAGCGCTCCCCAGATCCCGTCGGCGCTGTTCCAGGGGGCACCGGCCCAGCGGGTATCGGCTACCAGCGCCGTGCGTGCCCGCTCGATGCACACCGTGAGCGTCACCACGACGGGCTCCAGTCTCCAGTCGAACAGCGGGATGCCTTTCCCCACCTGGGCATAGCGGTATTCCCAGATCCAGGCGTGGACGCAATAGATGGCGCGGTTGTGGTCAGGATGCCCAGCGAGCAACGCCAGGCAGGCACCCGTCAGGCGTTCCCCCAGTTCCGGGTCAGCGCTCTCGCGCCAGTACGGCAACAGCAGTGCCTCGAACGCGGCGCCGAAGTTCTGTGGCTCCTCATGCTCGACGCGCGCCTCGTGGAAATACGGCGGCTCGCCAAGCAGGAAGGCACCCAGGGCGTCGCGGGCCAGCGCCTGGCTCAGCACTCTGCCAGGCTCACGTCGGCTCGCCCCGCGGCGTAGCCACAGGTTCCAGCAGCAGGTGATCGAGGGCGCGGGCGCGGCAGGCGCGGACCATGGGCAGCGCGCTTTCCAGGTCGCGGCGGTAGCGCTCGAAGGACTCGCGGGTGATGGCGTAGCGCTCTTCGTAATCGACCAGGCCATTGTTCACCGGGATGGACAGGTAGTAACGGTCGCCGCCTTCTTCGACCCCCAGGGCGAACCGGTGCCGGGGGCTGAACACCACGTCACGCCAACTCACTCGGGGCGCTCCAGGGCGACCAGGGCGCGGTGGTAGCGGGCGACGCGGGCCAGGTCGGCCTCGCCCAGTTCGGGCAGGCGGGTGACATCGAGGTTGTCGCGGATGTCTTCGCGCTTGACCCGCCGGGCCAGGTTGTTGGGACGGATGCGCTCGATGAAGGTCTCGTAGGTCTCGCCTTCACGGCGGCTGAGGCAGTCGACGGCCTGAACGACGGTCTCGGGGATGCCGAGGATGCGCAGGTCCTCGAGCTTGACGTCGCCATCCTCGACCACGTCGTGCAGCACGGCCGCCATCTGCGCCTCAGGGTCATCGAAGCGCAGCATCAGCCGCAGGGGGTGCAGCACATAGGCCCGTCCGGCCTTGTCCCGTTGGCCGGCATGGACACGGCAAGCCAGGGCAATGGCGGTTTCCAGTGGGGTATTCATTCCTTGGGCTCCTCTGTGAAGGGCGCGGAGATTAGCAGCCTGAAACCTGCCTTGCCGGAACTGAGACACGCCACGCAGCCTTGGCGGCATCCGATGGACAGCCTCCGGGGGCTGCTCTAAAACGGTTGCCGGCCCTGCTCGCCAGCGTGCAGCCCAGGCTACGCAAGGATTCGCGGATATCGGAAAAAACGCTCGGCAACGGCCTCGTCTGCTACAACTTCGACCAGGGTTTTCCCGCCCTCCCGGCTTGCCGGGCAAGTCGATTTCCTGGCGACGGGCCGCTGACGCGGAACCACGCCCCGGCGGTGGCATACGAGGCAAGGAAGGCGATGCAAATCACTCAATCGACCCGCATGGCGAAAGTCAGCAGCCCCCTGGGCGCCAACGTCCTGGTACTGGAACGGCTGGACGGCCATGAACAACTGGGTCGCCTGTTCGACTATGAACTGAGTCTGGTTTCAGAAAACCCCGCCATCAAGCTCGACGCATTGCTGGGCAAGCCCATGGGGCTCTCGGTGGAGCTGCCCGACGGCGGCCAGCGCTACTTCCACGGCATTGCCGCGCGCTGCAGCCAGTCCTCCGGCACCGGACAGTTCGCCGGCTACCGCGTCACCCTGCGGCCCTGGCTGTGGCTGCTGTCGCGCACTT
>NZ_LXJQ01000099.1:0-5953 GCF_001728925.1 Pseudomonas sp. 1D4 | reverse complement strand
ATCGCGCTTCATCGATCCACCGTCTCGGCGCCCGCACGGTGTGAGTCCGTAGGATGCGGTGAGCTTGGCGAACCGCATCGATCCACACCCGCCCGCGATGATGGGCTTCGCACAGCTCAGCCCATCCTACGAATGCCCCGGCGCCATCCGGTGAGTCCGTTGCCCGGCCGGGTGGATCGCGCTTCATCGATCCACCGTGTCGGCGACCGCACGGTGTGAGTCCGTAGGATGCGGTGAGCTATGCGAACCGCATCGATCCACACCCGCCCGCGATGATGGGCTTCGCACAGCTCAGCCCATCCTACGGGTGCCTCGGCGCCATCCGGTGAGCATCGATCTCCCATGCCTGGGTGCCGGGAGTTGGTGGATGAAAAGAGCGTCATCCTCCCTACGCGAGCCCGCGCCGCCGTTGCCCCGTAGGGTGGATCGCGCTTCATCGATCCACCGTCTCGGCGCCCGCACGGTGTGAGTCCGTAGGATGCGGTGAGCTATGCGAACCGCATCAATCTACGCCCCGCCCGCGATGCCATCCGGTGAGCACCGATCCACCGTCGTAGCCCGGGCTTCAGCCCGGGAACTGGGGTTATCCCGAAGGACGAGGCTCAGCGATACCAGCGCGGGGTGTAGACCCATTCGTGGCCGTCGGGGCGGGGGATGCGGCGGGTTAGGGAGGAGCCGATGATCACCAGGGTGCGCATGTCCACCTGGTCGGGGGTGAGGTCGCCGAGGGTCGTCACGGTGAGCTTCTCTGCCGGGCGGCCGATGTCGCGGCCGAGCACCACCAGGGTCTCGGGCGTGCGGTGCTGGCGGACGATCTCCAGGGCGCGGGCCAGTTGCCAGGGGCGGGCCTTGGAGATGGGGTTGTAGAAGGCCATGGCGAAGTCGGCGGCGCCGGCGTGGTCGAGGCGCCGCTCGATCACGTCCCAGGGCTTGAGGTTGTCCGACAGCGAGATCAGGCAGAAGTCGTGGCCGAGCGGCGCGCCGGCCTTGGCGGCGGTGGCCAGGGCGGCGGAGACGCCCGGCTGGATCTGCAGGTCCACCTGCTGCCAGGCCGGGTCGCGGGATTCGTCGAGGGCTTCCAGCACGGCGGCGGCCATGGCGAACACGCCCGGATCACCGGACGACACCACCACCACCCGGCGCCCGCTGGCGGCCAACTCGAAGGCGTGGCGGGCGCGTTGCAGCTCTTCGCGGTTGTCGGTGCAGTGGGCCACCTGGTCGGCGCGCAGCGGGCCGGCCATGCGGATGTAGGTTTCGTAGCCCAGCAGGTCCTGGGCTTCGTCGAGGGCTTGGCGGGTGGCGGGGGTCATGAAGGCCGGGTCGCCGGGGCCGAGGCCGATCACCGTCAGCCGGCCTCGGGCCTGGCCGATGCCGGTCGGGTCCAGGGGCGCGTCGGCGCGGTACAGCCGCAGTGCGCCGAGGTGGGCAGCCGGCGCGGGCAGGTCGGTGTCATCGCTGGCGAAGCGCAGTGGCACGCCCAGTTCGGCGGCCGTGGCGGTCAGCCCGGCGTCGCTCATGCGCGCCGGGTCGGCCACCAGGCAGGCCAGGGCCTGGGGGGCCAGGCCGGCCGTGGCGAGGGCCTGGCGGATGGTTTCGGCCGAGGCCTCGCCCTCCACGCGCAGCACCAGCACGCGGGGGTGGATCAGCAGTTCGTCGCGGGCGGCAGGGCGTTGTTCGGGGGTGATGTGCAGGGTCAGCTTGGCGGCGCTGTCGCGGGGCAGGGCGACGGCTTCCAGCCAGGGCGCCTCGCCGGCCACGTGCAGCGTCTGGCCGCCGAGCAGGTCGGCGACGAAGCGCTTGCCCTGTTCCAGGTCGGCCAGGGCGTAGCCTTCCGGCGGGTCCAGCAGGCAGGTGCCGAAGCGCAGTTCGCCACTGGTGGTGATGGCCGGGGCCACGTCCAGCCAGGCGGCGATCTCGCGGGCCAGGCTGTTGACCCCGCCCAGGCCGCCGAGCAGCGGCACCACGGCGCTGCCGTCTTCGGCCAGGGCCAGCACCGGCGGTTCGGCGCCCTTGTGGGCGAGCAGCGGCGCGAGGGTGCGGATGACGATGCCGGCGGCGCACAGGGCGATGATCGGGGTGTCGTTGCGGTACAGCTCGCGCAGGGTCTCGCCGAACTCGCTGTAGCGCTCGTCGGCACCGTCGACGCGGCCGGCGAGGCCAAGCACCCGGGCCTGTGGATAAAGCGCCTGGAGGCGGCGGGCGACGGCCAGGCCGCCGTTGCCGAGGAGGACGATGGCGGGGGCGTTCATCAGCCCCTCCATTTCTGGCCGGGGACCAGGATCATCGAGAAGTACGGCGAGGCCATCGGGTCGACCTCGTCCAGCGCCACGATGCGCTGGTTGGCCATGGTGGCGCGCTCGACGTAATGGGCGCGGTCGGCCAGGCCCAGCTCGCCCAGCACGCGGCGCACCTTGTCGAAGTTGCGCCCGAGCTTCATCACCACGGCGGCTTCGGCGGTGGCCAGGCGGGCCTTGAGTTCAGCCTCGGGGAGCACCCCGGAGAGCACCGAGAGGCTCTGGTTGCGGTACACCAGCGGCAGGCCGAGCACGGCGGCGCTGCCGAGCATGGAGCAGACGCCGGGCACCACTTCCACTTCGTAGCGGTCGGCCAGGCGGTCGTGCAGGTACATGTAGGAGCCGTAGAAGAACGGGTCGCCTTCGCAGATCACCGCTACGTCGCGGCCGGCGTCGAGGTGCTCGACCACCTGCTGGGCGGCGGTGTCGTAGAAGTCGCTGATCACCGTTTCATAGGACAGCGGCGGCTCCAGCTTCTCGGTGGTCACCGGGTACACCAGCGGCATGCGCACCTGGGTGTCCGCCAGGTGCTGCTCGATGATGCCGAAGGCGTTGCCACCCTCGCCGCGATTGGCCTTGGCCTTGGCGACGAAGTAGCCCACCACCTGGGCCGATTGCAGCAGGCGCAGGGCCTTGAGCGTGATGAGTTCCGGATCGCCCGGGCCTACGCCGAGGCCGATCAGCCGTCCCTTGCCACTCATCACTCCACCTCCGTGGCCAGGGCGTTGACGGCGGCGGCGGCCATGGCGCTGCCGCCGCGACGGCCGCGCACCACCACGTAGGGCACGCCGCGGTTGTCGGCGGCGAGCAGGTCCTTGGACTCGGCCGCGCCGACGAAGCCCACCGGGAAGCCGAGGATCAGCGCCGGTTTCGGGGCGCCGGCGTCGAGCATTTCCAGCAGGTAGAACAGCGCGGTGGGGGCGTTGCCGATCACCACCACGCTGCCTTCCAGGTGCGCGCGCCAGTGCTCCAGGGCCACTGCCGAGCGGGTATTGCCCCGTTCGCGGGCCAGCTCCGGCACGCCGGGGTCGTTGAGGGTGCAGATGACCGGGTTGTTGGCCGGCAGGCGGGCGCGGGTGATGCCTTCGGCCACCATGCGCGCATCGCAGAGGATCGGCGCGCCAGCGGCCAGGGCAGCGCGGCCGGCGGCACCTGCGCCGGGGGAGAAGGCCAGGTCCTGCACCACGTCGACCATGCCGCAGGCGTGGATGACGCGCACGGCGAGCTTCTCCAGGTCCGGCGGGATGGCGCTGAGGTCCGCCTCGGCGCGGATGATGGAGAAGGAATGGCGATAGATCTCCTGACCATCGCGGATGTAATCGATCATTCGGTGGAGCTCCAACTGTCAGGAGTGGCGGCCAGTCGGGCGCTGGCCTGTTCGAGGTCGAGGTCGCTCGCCAGCAGCAGGCCGAAGCCGCTGCGGGCGCGCTGGTAGAGGTCGTAGCGGCCCGGTTCGCGGGCCAGCAGGGTGAAGGGCGCGACGTGGGCGGCGGCGCAGGAGCGCGGGCAGCCGGTCAGGTGCAACTGCACCCGGGGCGGCAGGTGCGGCGCCAGGGCCAGGGCGTCGGCCTTGGTGTCGGCCAGGCTGCGTGGGCAGCCGCTGGAGCCGGTGCAGGCGATGAGCCGGGCCAGGGGCGCGTCGGGGTCGGTGACCAGGCCCAGGGCGGCGAGGGCGGTGAGGGTGCCGTCGAGGTCGCGGGGGGCCGGCAGCAGCACCGATTGCCAGGGGGTGAGGCGCAGGTGGCTGTCGCTCTGCTGGTCCGCCAGGTCGGCCAGGGCCATCAGTTGCGCCGCGTCGAGCCGGCCGAGGGGGGCGGCGGCGCCGGCATGGCGGCCAGCCACGGCGCCCAGGTGACCGAGGGCGCCGGCGCTGTCGCGGCGCCAGTCCGGCACGGCATGCAGGGGCGCGCCGAGGCGGGCTTCCAGCTCTGCCAGCAGGGCGGCGGGGCCGAGGTCGGCCAGCAGGTGGCGCATGCGCGTCTGCTCGGGGCGGGCGCGGTCGAGGAACAGGTGCAGCAGCGCCTCCACCAGGGCCGGTACCTGGGCGGCGGGCACGGCGCCCAGGGCGGGGGCGTCGTGCGCCTGTTGCGGCGGGCACCCGGCCAGGCCGAAGGCGAAGAGGGCGTCGGCCTGCGGCCCGAGGGCGCAGAACCAGAGGTCGTGGGGGTGCTCCAGCATGGCCAGGGCTTCGCCGCCGTCCAGCAGCAGGGCGAACTTGGGCGACAGGGCGTGGAAGCGCGGGGTGTCCTGCAGCAGGGCCAGCAGGCGGTCGGCCAGGGCGGCGGTCGTCTCGTGGCCGGGCACCAGGCCCAGCAGCGGGCTGACCATCAGGTTGCGCACGTCGTCGGCACCCGGCGAGGGGGCGCCCAGGTCGGCGGCCAGCAGCGCGTCGATCAGCGCCGCTTCGGCACCGATCCGAACCCCGCGGATCTGCAGGTTGGCGCGGTTGGTGACCTCGATCACGCCGCTGGCGTACTGCTGCGCGGCAGCGGCCACGGCGCGAGCCTGGCGGGCCTGGAGGCGGCCGCAGGGCAGCTTGATGCGGCAGATGCCGCCATCGCCGGATTGCACGATGCGCAGCAACCCCGGGCAGGCCGAGGGGCGGACGGTGGCGGCGGATTCGGCCTGTTTCAACGGGTCACCCTGGTTGGCGTCGCGGCGACCGGAATATCCCTAGCCCAGGGACACGTTTGCATCGATACACCCCGCTCGATGCGTTCACACGCGACTGGTTTCACCGGCAGGTCTCCTGGCTGGCAGGTCGTCATCCTCCGCGGCCTTCCCGAGCGTTGCTCAGTGGCCAGGGTGCGTGGACTCGCTGCTTACAGTTGCGGGGGCAGCCACGGTGCGACCGTGTTCCCTCAGTGTCCGGATGGGCACTGGCCAGCGCCTTGTGGGGCGCCGGCAACCAATGAAGGGCGCTATTATGCCCGCTTTGCGCGACATGAGGAAAAGGCTGCCTGTCGGAACGGCAAGCGGCTGACACCTCGCTAGAGACGGGAGTTTCCATGCAGCCCTGGCTGACGGTGGTGGGTATCGGTGAGGACGGCTACGCGGGCCTCGGCAAGGCGGCGCGTCATGCGCTGCTGGGGGCCTCTGAAGTGGTGGGGGCGCCGCGTCAGTTGGCGCTGCTGCCGCGCTGCATCCGTGCCGTGCGCACGCCCTGGCCGAGCCCCTTCTCCCTGGAGCCGGTGCTGGCGCGGCGGGGCACGGCCCTGTGCGTGCTGGCCAGTGGCGATCCGATGCTGTTCGGCGTGGGCGCCAGCCTGGCGCGGCAGGTGCCGGCCGAGGAGATGCAGGTGCTGTCGGCGCCTTCGTCCGCAGCCCTGGCGGCGGCACGGCTGGGCTGGCCGCTGCAGGAGGTGACGCTGCTGTCCACCGTGGCGCGGCCCCTGGCGGTGCTCAACGGCCACCTGCACCCCGGCGCGCGGCTGCTGGTGCTGAGCAACGATGGCAGCACCCCGGCGGCCCTGGCCGCGCTGCTGGCCGAGGGCGGCTTCGGCGCCAGTCGCCTCACGGTGCTGGAGCACCTGGGCGGCCCCCAGGAGCGCCGGCTCGACGGCCTGGCCAACGCCTGGAGCGACGTGGCGGTGGCCGACCTCAACCTGGTGGCGGTGGAGGTGGCGGCCGACCCCGGCACCCGCGCGTTGCCGGTCACC
>NZ_LXJQ01000098.1:0-6227 GCF_001728925.1 Pseudomonas sp. 1D4 | reverse complement strand
CTGCAACCGCTTCGCCTCGGGCGCACACCCGAGGCGGGGGACTATCAATTGTGCGTGGACCAGCGCTGCCGCCCCCTGAGCGACTGGCTAGGCCCACCCACGACGCGCCAGCCGGCACTGGAGCTGTGGAGCTGCGAGCTGGGTGCCCGAAAATCGCTCGACGACTGACGCCACCCCGCGCGACCTGTGCGGGGCCTACCCTCTTCCGCGTCAGCAGGCTGCCGAAGAACGTCGACAAGGCAACCGATGCAAGCCGAAAGCGACCAACGAAGCGCGGTATACGTGGGCTATATGAGCATGTTGAAAGCGTTTCAACGCCGCAGCAGCAGCGCCTCTAGCCTTTCAAGAGCCTGTCAGAGGCCGATGGGGCGGCGGCCGGCCAGGGCGTGGGTCAGGGTGCCGCCGTCCACCAGCTCCAGCTCGCCACCCAGCGGTACGCCGTGGGCGATGCGCGAAGCGATCAGCCCCTTGGGTGCCAGTAACTGGGCGATGTAGTGGGCGGTCGCTTCCCCTTCCACGGTCGGGTTGGTGGCGAGGATCACTTCGCTGAAGGCACCGGCCTCGATCCGCTCCATCAGTTCGGGAATGCCGATGGCTTCCGGCCCGAGGCCATCCAGGGGCGAGAGGTGTCCCTTGAGCACGAAGAAACGGCCGCGATAGCCGGTCTGCTCCACGGCGAAGACGTCCAGCGGCCCTTCCACCACGCACAGCAGTGAGTCGTCGCGACGCGGATCGGCGCACTGCGGGCAGAGGTCGTCCTCGCTCAGGGTGCGGCATTGCTTGCAATGCCCGACGCCTTCCATTGCGGCGGTGAGTGCCTGGGCCAGGCGCAGGCCGCCGCTGCGGTCACGCTCCAGCAACTGCAGCGCCATGCGCTGGGCCGTCTTCTGGCCTACACCGGGCAGGATGCGGAGGGCGTCGATCAGTTGGCGGATCAGCGGACTGAAGCTCATTCAGAAATCTCGGATTGGGGCTGAAACGAGCTCCGGTGCCCTGCTCGCTTCCGACCTCTATTACAGTCGCTGTCGCCAGGAGCGATCAGACGGCATGCAGTACAAGGCGTGAACGGCTACGGGCACCGGAGTTTACGTCTGTAAATGAGGATGCCCGGAGCCGTTCGCAACGCAGTAATGCGTGCTGGCTGGGCGCTCCCCACTTAGAAGGGCATCTTGAAGCCGGGCGGCAGTTGCAGGCCGGCGGTCATGCCGGACATCTTCTCCTGGCTGTTCTGCTCGATCTTGCGCACGGCGTCATTGACGGCGGCGGCGATCAGGTCTTCGAGGATTTCCTTGTCTTCCTGCATCAGGCTGTCATCCAGGCTCACGCGCTTGACGTCGTGACGGCCGTTCATGACCACGCTCACCAGGCCCGCACCGGATTGACCGGTGACTTCGGCGTTGGCCAGCTCTTCCTGCATCTTCTGCATCTTTTCCTGCATTTGCTGGGCCTGTTTCATCAGGCCTGCCATGCCACCCTTCATCATGATGGTTGTCCTCAGCGGTCAAGGGGTTCAATGGTGTCCGGGCGCACGCTGGCCCCGAACTGTTCGATCATCTTCAACACCAGCGGGTCGCTGGCAATCGAGTCTTCGGCATCACGCTGGCGGGCCGCACGTTTGCGGGCGGCAGCCTGGGCCGGGGTTTCCTGCTCGGGGCGACGGATCTCCACTTCCAGCGTCAGGGTGCGGCCGTGGTACTGGTTGAGGGCCTCGTTCATGCGCCGTTGCTGGGTGGCGTTGAACAGGGCGCTCTGGGCCGGGTCCAGGTGCAGGCGCCAGGTGTCGCCCTCCACCGCCACCAGGGTGCAGTTGGCGGCGATGTTGCCGGTCATGCCGCTAATGCCGAGGCGCGGGAACAGGTCCAGCCATTCGGCAGCCAGGCCAGTGGCCGGCTGCACATCCGGCAGGACCTCGGGCTCAGCCACCACTGCTGCCTCGCCGATGGGAAGCTCGTCGAGGTAGGCGATGGAATCGGCGTCCGCCTGATAGTAGTCGTCATAGTCCCCGGGCGGCGGCTCTTCGTCGTCGAAGGGCGCTTCGGTGGCCGGCACGGCTTCTGCAAGAGACACCGGCGCTGCGGCGACAGGGGCTGATACGGTCGCTTCGGCTACAGGCTCGGGCTCGGGCTCGGGCTCGGGCTCGGGCTCGGGCTCGGGCTCGGGGGCAGGCTGCGCGACTGGCGCGGACGCGGCCACTGCTGCGGGCTCTTCCCAGGGCAGGTCGACCGGCACCTCGGCGGGAGGCTCGGCAACCACGGCGGGCTGCGGCTCCACCACCGGCTCGCTCAAAGCAACGGGCTCGACCGGCGCTACAGGCTCGGGTTCAGGCTCGGATACCACGGCGGCAGCAGGCGCGGCCTCGACCACCGGTTCCGGCGCCGGCTGAAGGGCCGGCACGACCGCCGGAGCGGGCGCGGCGACAGGAGCCGGCATGGGCGGCTGGGTCACGGGCGCGGGGATGACGGCCGCCGGAGCCGCGACGGCGGCTCCGGCCACGGGGTTCTGGCTGGAATCAGCTGTGGCCTTGCTGATCCCCGGGTCCTTTAGCACCACCCTCGGCGCACCGTCGGCATCGGCCGGGCGGAACGCCAACATGCGCAGCAGCACCATTTCGAAGCCGCCGCGCGGGTCCGGCGCCAGGGGCAGGTCGCGACGACCGATCAGGCCCATCTGGTAGTAGAACTGCACGTCTTCCGCCGGCAGTGCCTCGGCCAGCGCCAGCACGCGATCGCGGTCGCCCTGGCCGTTGTCGACGGCATCGGGCAGAGCCTGGGCGATGGCCACACGGTGCAGCACGTTGAGGATTTCGGCCAGCACGCCGTTCCAGTCCGGGCCCTGCTCGGCCAGGTGGCGGATGGCCTCCAGCACGCCACGGGCATCGCCCTGCAGCAGCGCGTGGAGCACGCCGTAGACCTGGCCGTGGTCGAGGGTGCCGAGCATGGTGCGCACGTCGGCGGCCAGAACCTTGCCTTCACCAAAGGCGATGGCCTGGTCGGTGAGGCTCATGGCATCGCGCATGGAGCCATCGGCGGCGCGGCCCAGCAGCCACAGCGCATCCGCCTCGAAGGGGACGCTTTCGGCAGTGAGCACATGGGTCAGGTGTTCCACCACGCGCTCCGGCGGCATGTTCTTCAGGGAGAACTGCAGGCAGCGGGAGAGGATGGTGACGGGCAGCTTCTGCGGGTCGGTGGTGGCCAGCAGGAACTTCACATGGGGCGGCGGCTCTTCGAGGGTCTTGAGCAGCGCGTTGAACGAGTGCGTGGAGAGCATGTGCACTTCGTCGATCAGGTAGACCTTGTAGCGACCGCGGGTCGGCGCGTACTGCACGTTGTCCAGCAGCTCGCGGGTGTCCTCGACCTTGGTGCGGCTCGCGGCGTCCACTTCGATCAGGTCGACGAAGCGACCTTCGTCGATCTCGCGGCAGACCGAGCACTGGCCACAGGGCGTGGAGCTGATGCCGGTCTCGCAGTTCAGGCACTTGGCGAGGATGCGCGCGATGGTGGTCTTGCCCACGCCACGGGTACCGGTGAAGAGGTAGGCGTGGTGCAGGCGCTGGTTGTCCAGGGCGTTGATCAGGGCCTTCAGCACATGGGTCTGGCCGACCATTTCCCGGAACGAGCGGGGACGCCATTTGCGCGCAAGAACCTGATAACTCATTGAAAACCGTCGCAGCAGTGAATCGGGAGGGGGCTAATGCTAGCGGAGCAACCTGCAAATTGCACCCGAGATGCACACTCGTGACGAACTTCTTTCGGTAGCAGGAACGCCATAAAGGACGGAACGTGACACGACCGTGCTCACGCAATGCGTGGCGGAGAAATCAGCAAGAAGGGGATGAAGCGAGAGGAGGTATAAGGAGGCGACCCTACCAGCCACACCCCGGCACACAATGTCACCGCTGCGGCTGCTCCCTTCCGGGCCTGACCGGGTTCACGGCTGATCGTTGCGAGGGGACCGGCAGCCCTCGTAAATCCTGGCTTCCAGCGATTCTTGCTCATCACACTGCTTTCAAGTTGAGCGCCATTCTATAGACCTGACGTACGCCATTGCGAGCACTTTGGATCACCGTTTCGGATCACTTCTGGATCCCTTTTGGATCACTTGGCCACACCCCAACCGGCTATTTTTTGAGCAAAAATGCGAGCCCCTATCCATCGAGCCGTCCCACTCGACTCCCCCCGGCCCCCACCCCTCCTCGCCTGAAAAAACAGGGCACCCCCTCCCCCGTCAAACACGATGCTCAGGCTTCCCTGTCGACAGCGAGGGTGAGCCGGCTCACGTCGATCACCCATGGGCCTCGAACTCACTCCAATGTGAACGAGTACCGTGCTCTGGCCAGAGGCCTCGATGGAAGGACAGATCAGCCCGCATGACCGCGAGATGGATTCCCGTGCGCACTCAGGGGGTGGATCAGAAGGTGTGAACCCGTAACCAAGCAAAACGCTTCCAGAGAGCAACGAAAGAATGCGGCTTCCGCATGGATCGCTTCTGTTGAAAATCACGGATCCATCATGCACTATTCTGATCCAAGATAACGATCCATCTGGAGGTTGGAGTATCTATCCATGACTGCAGTACTTGCCTACGTCCGCGTCAGCACTTCTGAACAGAACAACGAAGCCCAGCGCCACGCCATCAGCCAGCGCTACAACATCCATGAGTGGTTCTCCGATGAGGCAACCAGCGGTGCCACCAAAGCACTGCAACGAGAGGGCTTCAAGGCACTCCATGCCTACGCCAGGAAAGGAGACACGGTTGTCGTGGCAGCCATCGACCGATTGGGCAGAGACACCATCGACGTTCTGGAAACAGTCGAAGCCCTGAAGGCCAAGGGCGTGACCGTGGTCTCGATGCGCGAAGGTTTCGACCTATCCAGTCCAGTCGGCAAAGCCATGCTCACCATGCTGGCTGCCGTAGCTGAACTGGAGCGAGCCAACATCAAGGCACGTCAGATGGCCGGGATCGAGCGAGCCAGGGCGCAGGGCAAGAAGCTGGGGGCACCGAAGGTGATCGATGATCAGGCCGTGGCCATCTGGAGGAAAGAGAACGAGGCCAGCATTGCAGATACCGCCAAGCACTGGGGGATCTCAACGGCTGCCGTGAAGCGGGCTTGTAGGGCATTTTAGGCTGCGCATTCTTCCCTGTAAGTCCTTGGTGGGACGGAATTATTTTTTACAGCTCCAGCAGCCACGTGATAGCGGGATGCGTGATTCAGTAAGCAAATGCTGGCATTCTTGCGCCTTCGCACTGTGGGTGTAGCTGCACTCATCCAACCACCAAGGATGTGGAGTCCTTCGCATGACCGATCTGGCCCAACGCCTCAAGGCCACCTTCCTTTCGTTGCTTCCTGCAGATGGAGCCACAAAGGGCAATGGCGCCCTTCGCCGTGAGATAGAAGAGCAGCTTTCCAAGGATGGGCTTTCGATCACCGAGGAGCAATACTGGCAGGTTCACGCAGAGCTGATTGCCAGCAGTGCCGTTGTAACCGGGAAAGGCCGTGGTGGATCGGTACGTCTTGTGGATGCACAGCCGGACTCCTTCGGGCTGGCTACTCAGGTCGTCGAAGCTGAGGAACCTGCAGCAGCCACAAAGAGTAAGCCCAAGGCTGAACCAGCCAAGCCAACTGCTGGCCGTGCTAAGCCGGGTGAAGAGACACAGGTGCTTTCCTACCGCCATCAGGACAAGCGCAAGAACAACCCGGAAGTAGGTATGGTGACCCCGGCTACCGATCCTGATGCGGGGCAGACCAAGTGGGCCTATGACCCGCATCTCGATCCGACCGTGAACTTCGACCCGCAGCGTGCCCGTATCGAGCAGCTGATTGACGATGCCCTTGAGTCCGGCAATACCGAATGGATGCGTCAGGCACTGGAGGAGCTGAAGCGTACCCAGTCCCCCTACCTGAACTGGGCCGGTAAGGCCGAGCGCACCAGTTTCGAAGTGGATACCGTCAGCTTGCATGTGCATGAGCGGATCGACCCGGCCAGCATCCTGTCGGCTGTCCGCAAGGTGATGAAGAAGGAAGGCAAGGGTAAGGGAGCCGAGAAGGCATTCCAGCCGGGGCTATTCGATGCGCCTTTCGAGAACCTACCGCTGCGGGATGCCATCGACTTTTATCGCCATGAACGTGGTTGGGCCAATCGGCTGATCGCGGGTGACAGTCTGCTGGTGATGAATAGTCTGTTGCAGAAGGAGACCATGGCTGGTCGAGTGCAGATGTTCTACTTCGA
>NZ_LXJQ01000097.1:0-6512 GCF_001728925.1 Pseudomonas sp. 1D4 | reverse complement strand
CCAGTCGCCGCCGGCTCGGCGGTGCGGTGCCGAGCCGTGCCAGCCAGTCCTTCCAGCGCACCCGCTCGTCGCGCACCAGCCAGCCGTCCTGCTCGGCAAACCCTTCCGACAGCCACAGCCCCCGGGTGCTGGCCGGCTTCAGCTCGCCGTTCAGCAGGGTGAACAGCTCGCCGGTGGGCTGGCCATCCTGGCAGGGCAGCAGGTAGATGTCCGGCCGGCGGCGCTCCAGGCTGGCCACCAGAGTCTCGCCCTGCAGCACTTCATCGACATGGAACAGGCTCGGCTGGCGCGCCTCGCGGGGCAGCTCCAGGGCCAGGTCATAGACCAGTTGCAGGGACGCAGTGGGCAGGTGCACGTAGGCGTGGGGGCGCTCCAGCAGGGGCAGGCTGCCGCTCTGCACCGGCCGCGCCGCGCCGGACAGCGGGCTGAGGCGGAAGTAGGCGTGCTCCAGGTAATGCAGAGCCTTCGGGTAGGGCGTCGGCAGCCAGGTGTCGGCGAAGCGGCCGGCCAGCCAGCCGTTCGGCGTTTCGATCAGGCATTCCTCGGCCACCTCCTGGACGGCAGTCAGCAGCGGCAGGTTCAGTTCATGGACCGGCACGTAGCCGGAAATCAGCTTGAGCACGGTATCGCCCCGGTCCTGGCGGCGCTGACGCACCACCACCCAGTAGGTCTGGCCGTGCAGCGTCAGGGTCAGGCGCACCGAAACCCCGAGATTCGCCAGTTGCACCGAGAAGCGCTGGCTGTCGTCGATCGCCAGGGGCTGGCGACGCCGTTCGAGCATCTGCGCGAAGTTCATCGGCAGGCCAAGGCTGTGGTAGGCCAGCCCGTCCGGGCTGGCGTCCACCTGCAGCTGCAGGGTCTTGAAGAGGGTCGGGTCCTTGCGGGCCAGGGTGCGCGACATGGCGGCTCCTCCTTGCGTCGGGGTCGGCCGCGGGCGCGGCGTCAGGCTGGACCACCCAGCACCGCGGCGGCGGTCGCGACATTATGGGACAGGTGCAGCGGATTGATGGTGCCGATGATGGCGCTGGTCACCCCCGGGTGACCGAAAATCAGCTCGAAACTGGCCCGCACCGGGTCCACCCCGGGTGCCAGGCAGACATGGCCGCTGGCCAGGCCCTTCTTCACCAGCAGGCCCTTGGCATGACTGGCAGCATAGTCCAGCACCGGGCGCTCGCCCTGCTCGTTGAGGTTGTAGGTGACCATCGCGCAGTCGCCACGCTCCAGCGCCAGCAGGCCGCCTTCCACCGTCTTGCCGGAGAGGCCGAAGGCGCGGATCTTGCCGGCCTGCTTCAGCTCGGCGAGGGTCTCGTAGACGCCGCTGTCCCGCAGCACCGCCACGTCGTTGCCGTCGGAATGCACCAGCACCAGGTCGATCACGTCGGTCTCCAGGCGCTGGAGGCTGCGCTCCACGGAGCGGCGGGTGTGGGCCGGGCTGAAGTCGAAGTGCGACTGGCCGGCTTCGAACTCCTCGCCCACCTTGCTGACGATCACCCAGTCCTGGCGCTGGCCACGCAGCAGCGGGCCGAGGCGCTCCTCGCTGCGGCCGTAGGCCGGCGCGGTGTCGATCAGGTTGATGCCCAGGTCACGGGCCAGCGCCAGCAGCTGGCGGGCTTCAGCGTCGTCGGGGATGGTGAAGCCGGAGGGGTACTTCACGCCCTGGTCGCGGCCCAGCTTGACGGTGCCGAGCCCCAGGGGGGAGACCCGTAGGCCGGTGTCGCCGAGTGGGCGGTGCAGGTGGTGCAGGCTGTTCATCCCAGCAGTTCCTCCCAGGCCGGTTGGGCCACCGGCGGTCGGGGCAGGGCGGGCAGCGGCGCGTGCTGGCCGGGGCGGATGCCGTCGCGGTCCAGGCTGGCCAGTACGCGGTCGGTAAAGTCCGGCGCCAGGGCCAGCTTGGTCGGCCAGCCCACCAGCAGGTTGCCCTGCTCGGCGAGGAAGGCGTTGTCCGGACGTACCAGGCCGGATTGCGCCGGCTCCGCGCGTTCCACCCGCAGGGTCGCCCACTGGGTGCCGGTGTAGTCGATCCACGGCAGCAACTGCCGCATCTCCTGCTCGGCCGCAGCGATCTGCTCAGCTTCGTTGCGGGCCACGCCATCGGCTTCCGCCAGGTCGCCGCCCAGGTACCAGACCCACTGGCCATCGGCCGCCGGGTGGCTGGTGACGGTGACCCGCGGCTTCGGCCCGCCGCCCAGGCTGTGGGCGTACAGCGGCTTCAGCCCCGGCCCCTTGGCCATGACCATGTGCAGCGGGCGGCGCTGCATGGCCGGCTGCTGGATGCCCAGCGCCTGCAGCAGCGCCTCGTTGCCGGCGCCGGCGCTGAGCACGATGCGCTGGGCGCGGATCTCGCGGCCGTCCACGCGCAGGCCCACCAGAGCCTCGCCGTCGTCGCGCAGCGGCTCCACCTGGTGGCCGGCCAGCAGGCTGTCGCCGGCCAGCTCGGCCAGGCGGGCGATCACGCTGGGCACGTCCAGCACCAGCTCGGCCAGGCGGTAGACCTTGCCCTTGAATTTCGGGTGTTGCAGCGCCGGGGGCAGCTCGCTGCCGCTGACCGGGTCGACCCGGCCGCGCATGGCCTTGCTGGCGAAGAAGCTGGTGACGTTGCCGAACAGGCTGCCCGGCGACCACAGGTAGTGTGCGTCGGAGAGCAGGCGCACGCCGGAGAGGTCCAGCTCGCCGCTGCCAGCCACGGCTTCGCGCCAGCGGCGCGGCATGTCGGCGATGGCTTCGGAGGCGCCGGTGAGGGCGCCGTGCAGGGCGTACTTGGTGCCGCCATGGATGATGCCCTGGGACTTCACGCTCTGGGCGCCGCCCAGGCTGGCGGATTCCACCAGCAGCGTGGCATAGCCCAGCTGGCGCAGGCGGGCGTTGAGCCAGAGACCGGCGATGCCGCCGCCGAGGATGAGGATGTCGGTGCTGAGGGGTTCGGCCATGGGAGACGACGCCTGGGAAAAAACAGGGGCGCAGTATAGCGCCCCTGTCGCGTGTGCCGTGCGTGGCCGTTCGCCGCTGGATCAGTGACCGGTGCTGTTGGAGAACACCTGGATCACCACCACCCCCGAGACGATCATCCCCATGCCCACCACGGCCGGCAGGTCGAGCTTCTGCTGGTAGATCACCAGCGCAGCGATGCTCACCAGCACGATGCCGAGCCCGGCCCAGATGGCATAGGCGATGCCCACCGGAATGCTCTTCACCACCATCGTCAGCATCCAGAAGGCGATGGCGTAACCGCCGATGACCAGCACCAGCGGCAGGGGTTTGTTGAAGCCGTCGACGGCCTTCATCGAGGTGGTGGCGACCACTTCGGCGGCGATGGCGATGGCGAGGTAGATATAGCCGGTCATGGTCGGGCCCTCCTGTCAGGTGGGCGGATTCTAGAGTTTTCCATGATGGGATAAAGTCATTACCCATCTGAATCAGAGATAGGTTGAGCCGCCATGCACTGGAACCTCGAACAGCTCCGCGTCTTCGTCGCCGTGGCCGAGGGGCGCTCGTTCTCCTCCGTCGCACGCGACCTGCGCCGCGCCCAGTCCGCCGTCAGCACCGCCATTGCCCTGCTGGAAGAGGACCTGGGGGTGGCGCTGTTCGATCGCAGCAGCGGGCGCCAGCCCAGGCTGACGCTGGAAGGGGCGGCCCTGCTGGAGGAGGCCCGCGAAGTGCTGCGCCAGTGCCAGCGCCTGGAGGGCCGCGCCCAGGGGCTGTCCCGTGGCGAGGAAGCGCGCCTGCGCCTGGCCCAGGACGAGGCCATGCCCTACCAGCCGGTGCTGGCCAGCCTGGAGGCGCTGGGGGCGGCCTTCCCGATGCTGGAGGTGCAACTGGCCAGCAGCGCCCAGGGCGACGTGGCGCGCAAGCTGCTGGAGCGCCGCGCCGACCTCGGCCTGCTGTTCCACCACGAACACATGCCCGACGCCCTGGAGCGCCAGCGCCTCGGTACCATCGAAATGGTCACTGTCTGCGGCGCCGGTCACGCCCTGGCCGCCAGCGGCTATGCCGACCGCCGCGAGCTGGTGCGCCATCGGCAGATCCTCATGGCCCCGCAGGACAGCCACTATCCCGGTGGCGAGCAGCTCGGGCCGCAGGTGTGGCGCGCCGACAGCTTCTACGTCATGGCCGAACTGGTGATGCGCGGGCTGGGCTGGGCCTGGCTGCCCCGGCACGTGGCCCAGTACCCGGCCTACCAGGGCCACCTGGTGGAGCTGCGCAGCGACTGGACGCCGCCCTCGCTGGTGGTGGAGCTGGTCTGCCGGCGCGACGAAGCCCTCGGCCCCGCCGCGCTGTGGCTGGCCGACCAACTGGCGGAGCACCTGCAGGCCCTGGGTTGAGGCCCAACCGCCGGCGCCCGAAAACGCTTCGATTGGCGGACCGCTCAGTTATCATCCGCCCCCTGTCCGCATCACTGGCCTCACCATGAATCGCACCCTCTACACCCTGCTCTTCCATCTCGGCCTGCCCCTGGTGGCCCTGCGTCTGGCCTGGCGCGCCTGGCGGGCGCCGGCCTATGCCCGGCGCATCGGCGAGCGTTTCGCCCTCGGCCTGCCGCCGCTCAAGCCGGGGGGCATCTGGGTGCACGCCGTGTCGGTGGGTGAGAGCATCGCCGCCGCGCCCATGGTGCGCGAGCTGATGGCACGCCACCCGGACCTGCCCATCACCCTCACCTGCATGACCCCCACCGGCTCCGAGCGCATCCAGGCGCTGTTCGGCGACCGCGTGCAGCACTGCTACCTGCCCTACGACCTGCCCTGGGCCGCGTCGCGCTTCCTCGACCGGGTGCGGCCGAAGCTGGCGGTGATCATGGAGACCGAACTCTGGCCCAACCACATCCACCAGTGCGCGCGGCGCCGGATCCCGGTGGTGCTGGCCAACGCACGGTTGTCGGCCCGCTCCGCCCGGGGCTATGCGCGTTTCGCCAAACTCACCGCGCCGATGCTGGCCGAGCTGGACTGGATCGCCGTGCAGACCGAGGCCGAAGCCGAGCGCTTCCGCCAACTGGGCGCGCGCCCGGAATGCGTGGGGGTGACCGGCTCGATCAAGTACGACCTCAGCATCGACCCAGCCCTGCCGGCCCGGGCCGCCGAACTGCGCGCCGCCTGGGGCGCCAGCGGGCGGCCGGTGTGGATCGCCGCCAGCACCCATGCCGGCGAGGACGAGATCATCCTCGCGGCCCACCGCGCCGTGCTGGCCCGGCGTCCGGATGCCTTGCTGATCCTGGTGCCGCGCCACCCGGAGCGCTTCACCTCGGTGTACGAGCTGAGCCGCCAGTCCGGCTTCGCCAGCCAGCGCCGCTCCAGCGGCGAGTCGGTGGCGGCGCAGACCCAGGTGCTGGTGGGCGACACCATGGGCGAGCTGCTGTTCCTCTATGCCCTGGCCGATAGCGCCTTCGTTGGTGGCAGCCTGGTGCCCAACGGCGGGCACAACCTGCTGGAGCCGGCGGCCCTGGGCAAACCGGTGCTGTCCGGCCCGCACCTGTTCAACTTCCTCGAAATCGCCGCGCAACTGCGCGATGCCGGCGCCCTGCTGGAGGTGGACGGCGCCGAGGCCCTGGCCCGCGACGTCGAAGGGCTCTGGGCCGATGCCGCACGCGCCGCTGCCATGCGCGATGCAGGGCTTGGCGTGCTGCGGGCGAACCAGGGCGCGCTGGAGCGCCTGTTGGAGGGCCTCTCTTCCCGACTCAAAGGCTGAGCGCGCGGCGCTGGGTCAGAAGGTCGGCGGGGTCACGATCCACAGCACCAGGGCATCCCGCTCGCCGGGGTTGCCGTAGCGGTGCGGTTCCTGGCTGGAGAAGGCGAAGCTGTCGCCCTCGTTCAGCAGGAAGTGGCGCTCGCCGACCCACAGCTCGAACTGCCCGCTCAGCACGTAGCCGGCTTCCTCGCCTTCGTGGCTGTAGCTCTCCTCGCTGTAGGTGCCGGGCGGAAAGCGCGAATGGAGGACCTCAAGCGAACGGCTGGGCTGCGGGCTGAGCAGCTCGTCGGTGATGCCGTCCTCGTAATGCAGGCTCATGCGGGCGTTGCGCCGCACCACGTAGCCCCGGTCGGCCTCGGCCACGGGGGCCTCGCTGCCGAAGAACCACTGGATGGTCACCCCCAGGCTGCGGGCGATGTTGAACAGCGCCGGGATCGAGGGGTAGGCGAGGTTGCGTTCCAACTGGCTGATGTAGCCGGCGGTGAGCGAGCTCTGCTCGGCCAGTTCGCTCAGGGTCATGCCACGGCGCTTGCGCAGGCCGCGGATGCGGGTACCGAGGAACTGGCTTTCAGGCGGTACGGCCTGGGGCGAGGGCGGCGTTGGGCTCATGGTCTGGCTGTCCTTGTAGGCCGGCGGCCCGGTGTGTCGGGCGCGGCATTGTAAGGCAGGTTCGGCCCTCGCCGCGCGCCCCGGCTTCAGCCGGCCGCCGAAACACTGACGGCATGGCCGTATGCCCTTTTCAGCCGGCGTAAGTCGTGCTTTTCGTCTTGTCGGCTCTTGGTTTCTCAAGGATATTTGGCGCGTTTTTTGGGGGGCGACTGACGCGCCTATCGGAA
>NZ_LXJQ01000096.1:0-6644 GCF_001728925.1 Pseudomonas sp. 1D4 | reverse complement strand
CAAGCACTTCAACGACCACCTGAAACTTATCCAGAGCCTGGTGCCGCACCTGACCTGCGAAACAAAACGGATTTCGGTGTTGCAGTTCTAGTGCGCTTGCCGATGGTCTTTCTTTACAGGGACGTTGAATTTCAATGAACGATCTTGCCGTAATCCGCAGCCTGCTCCGCTGGAACCGCCCGGCCGAACTACCAGAAAATCACCGCATCGAAATCGACTACCGCCAACAGGAAGCCAAAGGTATCTGCCACACCCAAGGCCGATGATTTCGACGACATCCACCGCCCCTGAGCCCATCGCCCGGGGCTGGATGCCTTCAATCCCCCTGCAAGAACAACATCCCCACCAGCTCCGTCCGGTTACGCGCGCCCACCTTGCGGAACAGGTTGAGCAGGTGCGTCTTGACCGTGGGCAGGCCGAGGTCGAGGTGGCGGGCGAGGGCCTTGTTGCCGAGGCCGTCGCGCAGGAGCAGGGCGATCTCCCGTTCACGGGGGGTGAGTTCGGGCAGGGTGGGGGGGAGGGGGGCGAGGTGTTCAGCGCCGGCCTGCATCAGGCCGTGGAGGGCGCCGAGGCTGGCCAGTTCGGTGGGGTCGAAGGCGGGGAGGCCTTCATGGCGCAGCAGGGAGAGGCCGGCGATGGGGCGGTTGCCGGCGCGGGCGATCACTTCCACCACGTCGATCACCCGGTGCTGGCGCAGGAAGCCGAGGTACTGGCGGTTGTCCGCGTCGCTGCGGTGGGCCTGGCCGGTGCGCAGCGGCACCACGGGCAGGCCGATGGCCTGGCAGGTCTGCGGCTGCAGCGGGTCGAGGTGGCGGTAGTGATTGAGGTAATCGGTGTGCATGCCCGGCTGCATGTGCAGCAGGTGGAAGTCATGGGCCTGCAACTGGTCGTCGATGCGGTAGAAGGCGGCGACGGAGGCGGGGACGAAGTGGGTGAAGGTGTTCAGGCAGTGCCGGGCGAAACCGGCGGGGTCGCGGGGGGCGGTCATGGCGGGTTCCTCGCGCTGGGCGGCCGCTCGCGGGCGAGGGCCGCAGGCCTGCCCCGTGGGGCAGGCCGGGTGGTTCAGGCCACGGCATAGTAGTGCTTGACGAAGCCGTCGCCGGGCACTTCCCAGAGCACCGGGGTGCCCTTGGCGACGAACCAGCTGTCGCCGGCCTTGAAGCGGGTGGTCTGGCCGGTGGATTCGTCAGTGAGGATCACCTCGCCGGTGACCACCGTGGCCTGCTCGTTGAACGGGTAGACCATGCGGAACTTGCCGCCGGTGGTGCCGAAATAGGCGGCACTGACCGGGTCGGTGGGGGCGCCGGCAGTCATCCTGCCGAAGGCCTTGACCTCGCCTTCGAGGATTTCCGAACCCAGGTCGGCGACGGTGCCCCAGGCATCCAGTTCAGCCAGGGTGATTCCGTTCTTGATGGGGGTGAGGGACATGGCAGTTGCTCCTGCGGGTGATGAAAAAGTGTGTTTGCTTGATGGATTCCCGCTTCGCGAGAATTAAGGTGTTCTCAACGCTTCCGGCACGAGCGAGCTAGAGCGGTACAAGGCCGATCCCAACGCCGTACCGCCGACGCTCAGTCGCGTCGATCACTGTCAGCGGCGGCCGGTCCAGAAGCCGGACACCTGGTGCCAGGACTTGCCGGCGGTGAGCAGCAGCGGGCGCAACTGGTCCTTGCCGACGATGTTGATGCGCCGCACCGAGCTGATCAGGTCATAGCGCGCCGAGCCTTCGCTCATGCCCTCGGCCAGCACCTTGCAGATGATGTGGCTGGGGGTGACGCCGAAGCCGGAGTAGCCCTGCACGAAGAAGGCGTTGGGCCGGCCGGGCAGGGTGCCGATCTGCGGGAACAGGTTGGCGCTGCAGGCCATGGGGCCGCCCCAGGCGAGGTCGATCTTCACGTCCTTGAGGTAGGGGAAGATCTTCAGCATGAGGTTGCGGTTCCAGGCCTTCAGGTCGCGTGGGATGTGCTCGACGAAGGGGGTGGCCGCGCCGAACAGCAGGCGGTTCTCGTTGGTCACGCGGTAGTAGTCGATGACCGGGCGGATATCGCTGTACGCCCCGCGGATCGGGCTGATGCGCTGAATGAGCTCGTCGGACAGCGGCTCGGTCATCATCTGGAAGGCGTAGGTGTTGATGGTGGTGCGGTGCAGCTCGGGCTCCAGCTTGTTGAGGAAGCTGTCGCAGGCCCACAGCAGCTTGCTGGCCTTCACCGAGCCCTGGCCGGTGCGCACGGTGATGCGCTCGCCGTAGGTCACCTCCAGCGCCGGGCTGTATTCGAAGATCTTCACGCCGTGGCTGGCCAGGGCCTTGGCCTCGCCCAGCAGCAGGTTGAGCGAATGCACGTGGCCGCCGCCCATGTGCAGCAGTGCGCTGCTGTAGGCGTCGGAGCCGATGATCTGCTTCACCTCCGAGCCGCCGAGGAAGCGGATCTCGTGAGGCGAGCCGAGGGATTTGAACTCCTTCTCCCAGGCCCGCAGGGTCTTTTCCTGGCGGGCGTTGAAGCCCATGTAGCCGTAGCCGTGGCAGAAGTCGGCGTCGATGCCGTACTGGGCGATGCGGCCCTTGATGATGTCGGCGCCCAGGTCGCTGATCTCGAAGATCTGCCGCAGGCCGTCCTCGCCTACGTCGTGGCGGATCTTCTCCAGGTCGTGGCCGATGCCGGCCATGATCTGCCCGCCGTTGCGGCCGGTCCCGCCGAAGCCCAGGTAGCGGGCCTCCAGCACCACGATGTTGGTGATGCCCTTTTCCGCCAGTTCCAGGGCGGTGTTGATGCCGGAGAAACCTCCGCCGATCACGACGACGTCCGCTTCCAGGTCCTGCTGGAGGGTGGGGAAGCTGAGGTCGTACTTCTTGGTGGCCGTGTAGTAGGTGGGTGTCTCGATGTTGATCATGACTGCAGCCTGGACGATGGAGGGACGTCGGACGCCGAGGGGCCCGTGCCTGACGACGGATATTAGGAGCCGCTGCGGGGGATGGCGTCTTGTTCCTCAGTGCCGGGGTTCTTGTCCAGGTTTGACACGTGCCGGGCAACGCTCTGGGACGCGGCCTGGGCGCAGGCCGCGTCGATGGCCTCGGAGGCGCCGGAAACACCGATGGCGCCGATCACCCTGCCGTCATGCAGGAACGGCTCGCCGCCGCCGAACAACGCCAGGTTCGGCTGCAGCGGCAGGCCCTGGCGCACACCGGGGGAGCAGGCGGCCAGGCGTTGGTCCCAGGCGCTGGTGGCGACACCGAAGCCGGCGGCGGTGATGGCCTTGTGCAGGGCGATGTCGCGGCTGGGCTGGGGCGCTCCGTCCATGTGCGCGGTGTGGATCGGCAGGCCGGAGGCGTCCACCACGGCGATGCTGACGCGCACGCCGTGGTGTTCGGCGGCTTCCAGGGTGGCGTGCAGGGCCCGCATGGCGAGGGCGAGGCCGAGGTGGGTCTGCTGGTGCAGCAGGGCGGGCATGGCGGCGACTCCGGGCTGGACGGTGCTCGATCATGAATAGGTTAATGAGTGGCGGCAATGCCCGATCGTGCAGCCGGCAGGGCGGCAGGCAGGAACAAGCGCCCGTGGCAGGCAGCGGCATGACGGGCATCCCGTGCCCCGGCCTAATGGCGCATCGCCGGCGCCGCCTCTACCTGCTCGAACGGCTGACGACCGAACGCAAGGTCGCCTGTGCGCCGTGACGCCTCAAGCCTTGATCGTTAAACTGTGAACATTTTTCGGCCCGCCAGACCCATGTCCAACACCCGCACATCCCTGACCCTCAGCCTGCTCCAGGCCCGCGAAGCCGCCATGCGCTTCTTCCGTCCGCAACTCAACCTCCACGGCCTCACCGAGCAGCAGTGGCGGGTGATCCGCATCCTGCGGCAGAACGGCGAGATGGAGAGCCACCGCCTCGCGCGGCTGGCCTGCATCCTCAAGCCAAGCATGAGTGGCGTGCTGCTGCGTCTGGAGCGCGACGGCATGGTGCGCCGACGCAAGCAGGAACAGGACCAGCGCCGCGTGCTGGTCAGCCTGGCGCCCAAGGGCGAGCAGTGCTTCGAGTCCATGAGCGTGGAGATGGAGCGCAACTACCAGCGCATTCAGGAGCGCCTGGGGCCGGAGAAGCTCGCCGAGCTGCTGGCCCTACTGCAGGAACTCAAGGGCATCCGCCCCTGACTCTCGGCTGACCAAAGTACTCGGCTGACCAAAGTAGGAGCGCGACCGGTACCAAGGTAGTAATCGGCGCGCACGGGGCCCCGCCTAGCATGGGTGCATCGGAAAATCCGCTCGAGGATCGGCCATGCGCGTGCTCAAGGCCCTGCTGCTGCCCCTGTCGGGCACCTCTAAAAACGTAGGCGAGGCGGTCAGCGCAAGGCAAAAACAGGCGAAAAAGCGCAGTTTACGAGTGGTAAATGAGCATTTTGAGCCTGTTTTTAACGCAGCGATGACAACGCAGGTAGTTTTTAGGGGTGGCCTGCTGCTGATCATCACCCTGATCGGCCTGGATCGTGTTCATGGCCCGCAGCCACCCAGCGCCCAGCCGGAGCGGGCGCGGCCATGAGCACCGCCCTGCGCATCCAGCTCTGGGTCAGCCTCTGCTTCGCCGCCGTGGCGCTGCTCTGCAGCCTGGTGCTGGTGCACCAGGGCGCCCAGTCCCTGGCCGAGGAACTGGCCACCGAGCGGGCCGCTGCCCATTACCTGCGCCAGACCGCCGAGCAGGACCCGAACGTGCTCGACTCGGCCCTCGCCGCCGGGCTGCGGCACCTGCAGATCGTGCGCCTGCCGATGAGTGCCCCGTCGCCCCTGACCCGCAGCGCCCCGAGCTGGCCCTTCCCAGCGGCCGAGCCGGTGGGCGATCCGCTGCCCCTGGCCGGTGGCGAACAGGCCTGGTTGCTGCTCGACCCCCGTGACGGCATCGACGAGGTACGCAGCGGTGTGCTGCAACTGCTGGTGCTGTTCGCCCTGGCCCTGGCGCTTAGCCTGGCCGCCATCCGCTGGGCCCTGGCCCGTGGGCTGCAGGCGCTGGAGGAACTGCAGCAGGCCTTCGACGCGGTGGCGGAAGGGCGCCTGGATGTACGCCTGGCGGGGCACCCGCTGGGCGAGGCCCAGCGCCTGGTGGGGCACTTCAACGGCATGGTCGGCACCCTGGAGCGGGTACGCGATGAGAACGCCGCGCTCACCCAGGCCCTGCTGGACCTGCAGGAGCACGAGCGCCAGCACCTGGCGATGGCCCTGCACGATGACATCGGCCAATACCTGGTGGGCATCCGCGCACAGTTGCTGCTGTTGCGCTCGCTGTCCGGCCAGGCACCGGGCACCGTCACGGTGCTGCAGGACCTGGAGGGCAACTGCCAGCGCATGCAGGCCGCCTTCCGCGCGCTGGTGCGTGACCTCTACCCGACCGCCCTGGATCGCCTGGCCCTGGACGACGCCCTGCGCCTGCTCGCCGAGCAGTGGCAGCAGGCCCAGGGCATTCCCCTGCGCCTGCACCTGGGAACGTCACTGCCGACCCTCGCGCCGGGCGAGCGCGCGCACCTCTACCGCCTGCTGCAGGAGGCGCTGACCAACGTCGCCCGGCATGCCGGCGCCAGTGCAGTGAGTGTGCGCCTGGCGCGACGCGGGCAGCGTCTTTGCCTGCTGGTGGGGGACAACGGGCGGGGCGCCGAGCGCGCCCCGCAGCCCGGCATCGGCTTGCGCTCCATGTCCGAGCGCGCCCGCTGCCTCGGCGGCCGCCTGCGCCTGCGCACCCGCGCCGGCCGGGGCTGGCTGTTGCGGGTGAGCATGCCGCTGGACGGCCTGGAGGGCCCATGAAGATTCTGTTGGTGGATGACCACTCAGTGGTGCGCCAGGGCTACGCCAGCCTGCTCCGCGCCTTGCTGCCCGAGGTGCAGGTGAGCGAGGCGGCCAGCGGCGAGCAGGCCCTGCAGGCGGTGCAGGAGAGCATTCCCCACCTGGTGGTGATGGACTTCACCCTGCCGGGCATCAGCGGGCTGGAGACCACCCGCCGCCTGCGCCAGCGCCTGCCGCAGCTGCGGGTGCTGTTCTTCAGCATGCACGACGAGTTGCCCCTGGTCCGCCAGGCACTGGAGGCCGGTGCCTCGGGCTACCTCACCAAGAACGCCTCGCCGGAGGTGCTGGTGGAGGCGGTGCGGCGCATCCTCGCCGGGCACGCCTACATCGAGCAGCCCCTGGCCACCCAGCTCGCCTGCCACCCCAGCCGGGAGGCGGGCGACCCGCGCCTGTCGGGCATGACCCAGCGCGAGCTGGAGATCTTCACCATGCTGGCGCGGGGCATGCCGGTACGGCGCATCGCCGAGCACCTGTGCATCAGCGGGAAGACGGTCTCCAACCACCTGTCGATGGTGAAGAACAAGCTGCAGATCGGCTCGCAGGCAGAGCTGGTGCACCTGGCGATCGACACGGGGGTGTTGAGGGTGGGGTGAGGGAGAGGCCAAGGTTTGAAGAGGCTTGGCTGGTCGAGCGAGGCTGAGCTCGATGATCCGCCTGGTCCCGAGCCGTTGGTTATCGGCCCATGAAAAACGCCGCCCGGTTCAGGGCGGCGTTTTCAACGCTGGCGGCTCGTCTTACCAGAGCGGAATGACGTAGCTGACGATCAGGCGGTTCTCGTCAATGTCGTTGCCGAAGTTGGTGGAGCGCACGGTGGCGTTGCGCCATTTCACA
>NZ_LXJQ01000095.1:0-6694 GCF_001728925.1 Pseudomonas sp. 1D4 | reverse complement strand
ATCGCGCTCCACCGATCCACGCGGTCCCGCGCCGAAGCCACGGCCAACGCCCCGTAGGATGGCGCTGAGCGCAGCGATGCCCATCAAGCCGAGCGCAACAGGTGGTGCCACGGCCTGGCCGCGACGTGATGCGCTTCGTGGCCTCAGCGCATCCTACGGATCGTGTACAGCCCGACCGGGGGGGGTGGGCGGTGGGCGTTGGTGGATGTGAAGAGCGGCATCCAACCTACGCGGTGGGCGGCATCTTTACGTGGTTTCCTACAGCGCGGGATGAGGACGTTGGGGGAAATGGGTGGGTGTGCCTCCGTACAATCCGATTCCCCTGTGATCACGTTGTTTGGCCTGGTTCGGCTCTCTAGTGTCCGTCGCCGGTGCTCAACACACCTCTCACTTGGCGGTCCTCCGCACCCGATAGTCGCGGCGCTGGTCAAACAGCGGTCGTTCTGGCCGGGTAGCGCGCAGCCATAAAAGACTCCTTCGGGGGGAAATCTGCGGGCCGTTCCAAGTGCGGTGTTGAAGTACCCGGCCGCCCTCTCAACAAGGGCCCTCTCAACGACACTTGGAGATGCACTCATGAATGAGCTGCTCGACGACACCCCCATCCTCCAACCCCGTGTCTTCATCCGCCATCGCCGCCAGTTGCGGGCCTTTCTGCTGGATGACCAGGCCTGGTTCTGCGTGCGCGACCTGGGGCGGCTGATGCAGCACCCGCTGCTGGAGGACCGAATCCGCGCCAATCTCGATCCGGACCAGTGGCGCTGGGCCTGGTACCCGGACGGCGGCGGGGTGGCGGAGGAAGGTTTGCTGGTGAGCGAGTCGGCGGCCTATGGGGCGCTGATCCACTACTACCACCCGGAGAACCGCAGCATCCGCCAGTGGCTCACCCAGGAGGTGGTGCTGACGCTGCGCAGCGAGTGCCGGGGCGACCCGGTGCAGCCCCGGCAGGTGCAGCTCCACGGCACGGGCCAGCCGGTCAGCGTGCTGGAGTGGCAGGGCCGGGTCTGGGTGCCCTGTGGGGAACTGCCGAGGGTGCTGGCCTTGCGCTGATGGGGCGCTGTGGATAACTCACAGCGCCTCTTCCTGCTCCTCCGGCAGGTGCGGGTCGAGGGTCACCCAGGGCAGGCGGCTGCGCACCCAGATGTGGCGGTCGGCCGGAGCCTGGTGGACGTCGTCGAGGGTGGCCACGGTGACGTCGAGGCTGTCCGGGCTGAGGCTGGTGTAGAGCGCCAGGTGGCAGCCGCAATGGCCACAGAAGTAGCGGCTGCAGGTGGCGGAGGAGCGGTATTCCGCCGGCTGCCCGTGGAGCCAGGTGAACGCCGCGCGGGGCACGGTGATCCAGGTGGTCACCAGGCCGCCGGTGATGCGCCGGCAGTCGCTGCAGTGGCAGTGGGCGATGTCGGCCAGGGGGGCGTCGAAGCGGTAGCGCAGGCGGCCGCAGTGGCAGCCGCCGGTGTGTGCGGTGGTCATGGCGTGCTCCTTGGCAAAGGCGCAGCCTAGCGCGTTGCCGGTTGCGCCGTGAGGGCCGCGACGGACAAGATGCGGCCTTCGCCACCGGACAATCGGACGCGCCCGTGCTGACCCTGCTCCAGGCCCTCTGGCCCCTGTTCGCCCTGATCGTCGCCGGCCATGTGCTGCGGCGGGTCGACTTCCCCGGCGAGGCCTTCTGGCCGGCCGCCGAGCGTTTGAACTACTTCATCCTGTTCCCCGCGCTGCTGTTCAGCAGCCTGGCCACGGCGCCGCTGGACAACCCGGCGCTGCCGCGCCTGGCCCTGGCGGTGCTGCTGGGCCTGGGCCTCGGCTGGGCGGCGTTGCTGCTGGCGCGGCGCCTGCTGGGCTGGCCGGCGGCGCGCTTCGGGGCGATCACCCAGGGCGTGCTGCGTTTCAACACCTACCTGGGGCTGGCGGCCATCGGCAGCCTGTTCGGCCAGGAGGGGCTGGCCATTGCGGCGCTGATGCTGGCGCTGATGGTGCCGACGGTGAACCTGCTGTCGGTGTGGTCGCTGACTGCCGAGCGCGGGGTCAGCGCACGGGGCCTGCTGCTGCCGATGGTGAAGAATCCGCTGATCCTCGCCTGCCTGGCCGGTGCGGCCTACAACCTGACGGGGCTGGGCCTGGGCGGCGGGCTGGACCGGCTGCTCAACCTGCTGGCGGTGGCGAGCCTGCCCCTGGGCCTGCTCTGCGTGGGGGCGGCGCTGCAACCCCGCGAGCTGGGCGGCGAGCTGCCGGCCCTGGGCTGGAACTGCGCGGCGCGGCTGCTGGCGATGCCGGCGCTGGCCTTCGCCGTGGCGCGAGTGCTCGGGCTGCCGGCGATGGAGAGCAGCATCCTGGTGCTGTTCTTAGCCCTGCCGACGGCGCCCACCGCCTATGTGCTGACCCGCCAGTTGGGCGGCGACGGCCACCTTATGGCGGGGATCATCACCCTGCAGACGCTGCTTTCCGGCGCCACCCTGGTGGCCGTGCTGGCGCTGCTGCAAGCCGGGGCGGGCTGACCGCCCGTCCGGATTTCGCGGCACGTTCGCTGCCGGTTCGCAGCGAAAGCTGGCTGAAAGCTTCGCCCCTTAGCATCGCCCCACCGCCGGCACAGACCGGCCGCCCGGCGCTGCCCGTTCCGCGCCAGGCACCCCGACAACAACAAGATGGGTGATTGCCATGTTCCGCTCCTGCCGCCTCCCCGGCCTCGTTCCGCCCCCTCTCCGTACCCGACCCGCTGCGCGCTGACCGGCTCCCGTCCTCATCGCCTTTCGTCCGGAGATTCCCATGCTGACCTTCCTCGGTTTCGCCATGGTCATGACCTTCATGTTCCTGATCATGACCAAGCGCCTGTCCGCCCTGATCGCCCTGATCATCGTGCCCATCACCTTCGCGCTGATCGGTGGCTTCGCCGCCGGTATCGGCCCGATGATGCTGGAGGGCATCACCAAGCTGGCGCCCACGGGCGTGATGCTGATGTTCGCCATCCTCTACTTCGCCCTGATGATCGACTCGGGCCTGTTCGACCCGCCGGTGCGGGCGATCCTGCGGCTGGTGAAGGGCGATCCGCTGAAGGTGTCGATGGGCACGGCAGCGCTGGCGCTGATCGTCTCCCTCGATGGCGACGGTGCGACCACCTACATGATCTGCGTGGCGGCACTGCTGCCGCTGTACAGCCGCCTGGGCATGAGCCCGCTGATCATGGCGGGGCTGATCATCCTGGCCGGCGGGATCATGAACATGACCCCGTGGGGCGGCCCCACCGCCCGTGCGGCCAGTGCGCTGCACGTGGACCCGTCGGACATCTTCGTACCGATGATCCCGGCGATGGCGGCCGGTGCCGTGGCGCTGTTCGGCCTGGCCTGGGCCTATGGCAAGCGTGAGCGCGCCCGCCTGGGCGTGCTGCAACTGCCGGACCTGCCGGAAAGCCATGTGGACATCAGCGTGTCGCAGTTCCCCGAGGCGCGCCGGCCGAAGCTGCTGTGGGTGAACGCGGCGCTGACGGCGGCACTGATGGTGACGCTGATCCTCGGTCTGATGCCGCTGCCGGTGCTGTTCATGGTGGCCTTCAGCATCGCGATGATCATCAACTACCCCTGCCTGCAGCAGCAGAAGGAGCGCGTGGCGGCCCATGCCGGCAACGTGCTGGCGGTGGTGGGGCTGATCTTCGCGGCCGGTATCTTCACCGGCATCCTCTCCGGCACGGGGATGGTGGAGGCGATGTCCAAGAGCCTGCTGGCGGTGATCCCGCCGTCCATGGGGCCGTACATGGCGGTGATCACGGCGGTGGTGAGCATGCCGTTCACTTTCTTCATGTCCAACGACGCTTTCTATTACGGCGTGTTGCCGGTACTGACCGAGGCGGCGGGTCATTACGGCATCAGCCCGGTGGAGATGGCGCGGGCCTCCATCGTGGGCCAGCCGGTGCACCTGCTGAGCCCGCTGGTGCCCTCCACCTACCTGCTGGTGGGCCTGGCGAAGATCGAATTCGGCGACCACCAGCGCTTCACGTTGAAGTGGGCGGTTCTGATCTGCCTGTGTATCCTGCTCGCCGCGCTGCTGCTTGGGGTCTTCCCGCTATTCGGCACCCCGTGAGGGGCAGGCGCTTCCCTTACTCATCCCCGCCGGAAAGGCTCGCACTTTCCGGCGTGGCCGTGCTCAAACCTAGCTGTCGACACCACGAGGTATTCGCATCATGGAATGGCTGACCAGCCCGGAAATCTGGGTCGCCTTCTTCACCCTGACCGCCCTGGAGATCGTCCTGGGCATCGACAACATCATCATGATCGCCATCCTCGTGGGCCGCATGCCGCCGCACATGCAGGCACGCACCCGGTTCTTCGGCCTGGCGCTGGCGATGGTCACGCGCATCCTGCTGCTGTTGTCGATCACCTGGATCATGCGGCTCACCACCGACCTGTTCCATCTGTTCGGCCAGGGCATCTCGGGGCGCGACCTGATCCTGTTCTTCGGTGGTCTGTTCCTGCTGTGGAAGAGCAGCACCGAGATGTTCCACAGCCTGGAGGGTGAGGACGAGACCGAAGCCACGCCGGCCACGGGCGCCGCGCGCAACTTCATCGGCACCATCATCCAGATCGCCATCATCGACATCGTGTTCTCCCTGGACTCGGTGATCACTGCCGTGGGCATGGTTTCCCACGTGCCGGTGATGGTCGCCGCGATCATCGTCGCCGTGCTGGTGATGATGGCCGCCGCCGGCACCATCAGTGCCTTCATCGACAAGCACCCGAGCCTGAAGATGCTGGCCCTGGCCTTCCTGGTGGTGGTGGGCACCGTGCTCATCGCCGAGGCTTTCGAAGTCCACGTGCCGAAGGGCTATGTGTACTTCGCCATGGCCTTCTCCCTGGGCGTGGAGGCGCTGAACATCCGCATGCGCATCGCCCGTGGACGCAAGCAGGAGGCGGTGAAGCTGCGCAAGGACATCCCGGGGGAATAAGCCTGGGCGTGACCACCAGTTGAAACGAGAACGGGGCCGAAGGGCCCCGTTTTTTGTGGGTGCGAAACGCACGGCAGAGGGAACGTCGAGCCGGAGTCGGGCTGCCAAAAACGTTACTTTATAACATAATTGGCCGATCCCGCTTTCCTCGATGCGATGGAGCCCCCTCATGGATCGCCGTCATCTGCTCAAGTTCGTGCTCGCCGGTTTCACCCTGCCCTTCGCTGCCAAGGCCTCCGCCGCCCAGGCCGTCACCCAGGTTCGCAGTTGGCGGACGACCGACCGCCTGCGCATCGTGCTGGACCTCAGCGGCCCGGTGAACTTCCGCAGCTTCGCGCTGGCCGCGCCGGAGCGGGTCATCGTCGACCTGGACGACACCCGCCTGGACGCTCACCTGCAGGACCTGGCGCTGGGCCAGGGGCCGATCCGTTCGGTCCGCAGTGGTCTGCAGGGCCGCAGCACGCGGCTGGTGTTCGACCTGCAGGCCCCGGCGCAGTTGAGCAGCTTCCTGCTGCCACCTGGGGAGGGCAAGGGGCACCGGCTGGTGCTGGACTTCCAGCCGCTCACGCCACCCCCTGCGTTGGCGCCCGCCGCTCCGGCGGTCGCTCCTGCGGGCGGGCAGCGGGACATCGTCGTCGCCATCGACGCGGGCCACGGCGGCAAGGACCCGGGCGCCATCGGTTTCAACGGTGAGCAGGAGAAGGTGGTGGCACTGGCCATCGCCCGCCTGTTGGCCAGGAAGGTGAATGCCCAGAAGGGCTTCAAGGCCCACCTGGTGCGCAACGACGATGTGTTCGTGCCGCTGCGCAAGCGGGTCGAGATCGCCCGGCGGCGCAACGCCGATCTGTTCATCTCCGTCCATGCCGATGCGGCGCCCAGGCGCAGTGCCTCCGGGGCGTCGGTCTTCGCGCTGTCCCAGGGCGGGGCGACGTCCACCACGGCGCGCTGGCTCGCCGAGCGCGAGAACCGTGTGGACCTGATCGGTGCCGAGCGTCTGCTGTCGCTGAAGGACAAGGACCCGATGCTGGCCGGGGTGATCCTCGACATGTCGATGACCGCCACCATCGCCACCAGCCTGGACCTGGGCAAGAGCATCCTGGGCAGCCTGCAGGGTGTGGCGGGCGTGCACCAGAAGCGGGTCGAGCAGGCGGGCTTCGCCGTGCTCAAGTCCCCGGACATCCCCTCGGTGCTGGTGGAGACCGGCTTCATGTCCAACCCGAACGACTGCCGCCGGCTGATCGATGCCCGCCACCAGCAGCGGGTGGCGAACGCGATCTTCGACGGGGTGCACCGGCACTTCCGGGCAGCGCCGCCGCAAGGCACGTTGCTGGCCTCGATGAAGGCCAGCCAGAGCAGTTGATGGATCACCGATGACGCGCAGGTGCGGGCGAACCCGACCTGCGCGCGTGTTCACACCGGCTCGAACCGCTCGCCCTTGAAGCAGCGCACCGGGTTGCCCCGCTCCACCCGGTGGTGGAACAGGCGGCGCTCCGCGCGCAGGGCGCCGTCCGCCTCTTCGGCCCGTTGCGCCAGGCGCTGGCCGATGAGGAGGATGGCCAGGCGCTTGTTGGCGTGCTGGCTGCGCTCGCTCTGCACCTTGACGCTGATGCCGCTGGCCAGGTGGGTGGCGCGCACCGCCGAGTCGGTGGTGTTGACGTGTTGCCCGCCGGGGCCGGAGGCGCGCAGGGCTTCGAAGCGGATCTCGCCTTCGAGGCTGGCCGGTGGCGGGGCGAAGCGAGCCCCGCCGAAGAACCAGTTCTTGCGCCC
>NZ_LXJQ01000094.1:0-7059 GCF_001728925.1 Pseudomonas sp. 1D4 | reverse complement strand
AAGGGCAACGACACGCTCCTTGGCACCTTCAACAGCGACACCTACCTCTTCGAACTCGGCGACGGCCAGGACACCATCATCGAACTCTCTGGTAACGACACCCTCCTCTTCACCCAAGACATCAACAGCACCGACCTCTGGCTCCAACGCACCGGCAACAACCTGGAACTCTCAGTCCTTGGCTCCGACGACAAGGTCACCATCAGCAACTGGTACGCCAGCGCCTCGAACCACGTCGAGACGATCAAGACCGCTGACGGCAAGACCCTTCTCGACAGCCAGGTACAGAACCTGGTCAACGCCATGGCGGCCTTCGCGCCGCCGACTGCGGGCAACTCCAACCTCACGCCTGAGCAACGGGCTCAACTGGAGGTGGTAATCGCCGCCAACTGGCACTGACACCACCCGCTTTCGACAGGGCCCCGCAAGGGGCCTTGTTCGTCTTGGGCGGCAGCGCGGCAATCCGCCCGCTCTACCGCGCTGTATTTGGCAGTATCCTGTCGCCCTTTCCCCTGCCAGGAGCGCTGCCATGTCCCGTTGGCCCGATACCCGTATCCAAAATCTGTTCGGCATCGAACTGCCCATCATCCAGGCGCCGATGGCGGGGCCGTCCTATGCGGAGATGGTGGTGGCGGTGGCGCAGGCCGGTGGCTTGGGTTCGCTGCCCTGCGCGATGTTGAGTGCCGAGCAGATCCGCCAGGAGGTCGGGCGGATTCGCGAAGGGACTGCGGCGCCAATCAACCTGAACTTCTTCGCCCACTCGGCGCCGGTACCGGATGAGGCCAGCCTGGCAGCCTGGAAGCAGCGCCTGGAGCCCTACTACCTGGAGCTCGGCCTGGACCCGGCCGAGCCGGTGCCGCTGTCCAACCGTGCACCGTTCGATGAGGCACTCTGCGAGCTGGTGGAGGCGTTGCGCCCGGAGGTGGTGAGCTTCCATTTCGGCCTGCCGGAGGCGGCGCTGGTGGAGCGGGTGAAGGCGACCGGGGCGAAGGTGATTTCGTCGGCCACCACGGTGGCCGAGGCGCGCTGGCTGGAGGCCCGGGGTTGCGATGCGATCATTGCCCAGGGCGCGGAGGCCGGCGGTCATCGCGGGCTGTTCCTCGATACGCGGGTGGACACCCAGGTGGGCACCTTTGCGCTGCTGCCCCAGGTGGTGGATGCGGTGCGGGTGCCGGTGATTGCGGCCGGTGGCATCGCCGATGCGCGCGGCATCGCGGCGGCTTTCGCGTTGGGGGCCGCAGCGGTGCAGTTGGGCACGGCCTACCTGTTCACACCGGAGGCGCGCCTGCCCGCCCTGCACCGCCAGGCGCTGGCGCAGAGCCGGGACGACAGTACGGCTATCACCAACCTGTTCACCGGGCGCCCGGCGCGGGGGATTCTCAATCGGGTGATGCGTGAGGTGGGGCCGTTGAGCGACCTGGCGCCGGCCTTCCCGCTGGCGGGCGGTGCGCTGGCCCCGTTACGGACCAAGGCCGAGGCGGCGGGTGCCGATGATTTCATGTCGCTGTGGTCGGGCCAGGCGGCGGCGCTGTCGAAGCACCTGCCGGCGGGCGAGCTGACTCGGGTGCTGGCGACCGAGGCCCTGGAGCGCATGGGGCGCTGAAAGGCCTCTGCGCCTTCATGCACTGAGGGTGGAGCCCCGGTGCCTCGCGGCACCGGACGTGGGCTCAGAGGCCCATCTGCTTGCTGATGATCTCGTTCATGATTTCCCGCGAGCCGCCGCCGATGGAGAGGATGCGGTTGTCGCGGTAGAGCCGCTCCACCAGGCTCTCGCGCATGTAGCCCATGCCACCGAGCAGTTGCACGGCGTCGTAGGTGACCCGGTCCGCCATGTCGGTGGCGAAGTTCTTGGCCATGGAGATTTCCTTGATGACGCTCTTGCCGGCGGCCATCTTCGCGGCCTGGCGGTAGGTGAACTCTCGTGAGACCTCGACCTGGGTGGCCATTTCCGCCAGGCGATGCTTGAGCACCTGGAACTTGCCGATGGGCTTGCCGAAGGCTTGCCGCTCGCGGGCCCAGCGCTCGGCTTCTTCCAGGGCCATCTGGGCGGTCATGTTGGCCATGATGGCGAGGGCCAGCCGCTCGGACTGGAAGTTGGCCATGATGCAGGCGAAGCCCATGTTCTCGACGCCGATAAGGTTGCCCACCGGGACGAGGCAGTCCTCGAAGAACAGCTCGGCAGTGTCGGAGGCCCACCAGCCCATCTTCTTCAGTTGGCGCCCGACGCTGAAACCGGGAGTGCCCTTCTCGATCAGCAGCAGGCTGACGCCGCCGAAGCCGTCGCCGCCGGTGCGCACCGCCACGGTGTAGTAGTCGGCGCGCACGCCGCTGGTGATGAAGGTCTTGCTGCCGTTGACGCGGTAGAAGTCCCCTTCGCGCACCGCGCGGGTCTTGAGGTTGGCCACGTCGGAGCCGCCGGAGGGCTCGGTGATGGCCAGGGCCATGATCTTCTCGCCGGCCAGCACCTGCGGGGCGATGCGCTCGCGCAGTTCGGGGCGGCCCCACTTGATCAGCGGGGGCAGGCCGATGTCCAGGGAGCCCAGCCCGGCTACCAGGCCGCCGGAGCCACTGCGCATCAGCTCCTCGCTGGCGGCCACCTTGGCGAACAGGTCGCCCTCGTGGCTGCCGCCGTACTGCTCGGGGTAGCCGATGCCGAGGATGCCGGCGGCACCGGCCTTGAGGTAGAGCTCGCGGGGGAAGGATTCGGCCTCTTCCCAGTCGTCGATGTGGGGGAGGATTTCCCGCTCAACGAAGCGGCGAACCGAATCACGCACCAGTTGATGGGATGGGTCGAAGTATTCCTGGCAGGCCGGCATGGCGTAGCTCCCTGGCGAAAGTCAGGAAAACTTACCGAGCGCTTGCTTGGTTTTCAAGGCGTGACATGCGCCATCGATCAGGACGTATGCGCCGCACCGAAGCGCTCCCGATAGGCCGAAGGCGGGAGCCCGACGGCGTTGCGGAAGGCCACGCGGCGGGCCAGTTGGCTCACTTCCAGGGGCTCGTACAGGTGCTGGCGGGCCCAGTGCATCAGGGTGGACAGGTCATTGCGCGACGCCTGCGCCATCGGGGCTGGAATGAACTGCGCCTGGCCGCCGACCCGCTGGGGCGGCATGACCAGGCGCCGGGCCACAGTGTTGGCCACCTGGGTGCCGAAGTCCCGCGCTACGAGGTGCGGGCAGACGTCGATGCCGTCGGTCAAGGGGCACCGTCTGCGCGTGTTGAGGTGGGCGCGCTGTGGCCGCCCCTTCCTCACCGGCTTGCGCGGGCGCTACCGCTCCGGCAGGCACCGTCGCATTTGGCGGCGCCCAACATGAGCGGATTAATGCCTACTCAATAAGCCGGATAGGCGGTTTTCCGCTTACCAAATCCCCTCCCACTGACCCCACAGGCCGCGCTGCAGGCGTTGCGAAGGCTGGCACGGCACCTGCAATATCGGCTGCGTTACCGCGCTCGATACTGCCGATACCGCAGTCATAACAACGACAAAAGGCCAGCACGCGTATACACGCCCCTCCCCGGCAACACGCCGGAGACCTGCCTTCGCCGCCTTCCCGCGGTCCTTGTCCCTCGTTGTGAGCTGCACCGGCGTTCCTGCGCGGCGGGTGACGTTCGCGCCTGCTCGTGGCTGGCCGACGTCGTCTAACGTGTAGCTCTGCATAAATCCAACAACGACGGAGAAACGTCCATGCGACTGACCAAGAAACTCAGCCTGCTCGCTGCTGCCGCGGCCTTCACGGCCAGTACTGCGGCACTGGCTGCGCCCACCTTCATCAACGTACTGACCGGCGGCACCAGCGGCGTGTACTACCCGATCGGCGTGGCGCTGTCCCAGCTGTACAGCAACGGTATCGCCGGGTCGAAAACGTCGGTGCAGGCGACCAAGGCATCGGTGGAGAACCTCAACCTGCTGCAAGCCGGGCGCGGCGAACTGGCCCTGGCGCTGGGCGACTCCGTCGCTGACGCCTGGAACGGCGTGGAGGATGCCGGCTTCAAGGCTCCGCTGAAGAAGATCCGCGCCATCGCCGGGACCTACCCCAACTACATTCAGATCGTTGCCAACGCCGAGTCGGGCATCCATTCGCTGGCGGACCTGAAGGGCAAGCGCATTTCCGTCGGCGCGCCGAAGTCCGGTACCGAACTCAACGCCCGCGCCATCTTCAAGGCTGCCGGGCTGACCTACGAGGACATGGGCAAGGTGGAGTTCCTTCCCTATGCCGAGTCGGTCGAGCTGATCAAGAACCGCCAGCTCGACGCCACCCTGCAATCCTCCGGGTTGGGCATGGCGGCGATCCGCGACCTGGCTTCGACCATGAAGATCCGCTTCGTGGCCATCCCGCCGGAGGTCACGGCGAAGATCGACAACGCCGCCTATCAGGCGGCCACCATCCCGGCGGGCACCTACGACGGCCAGGACGCCGACGTCCCCACCGTGGCCATCACCAACATCCTGGTCACCCACAGCGGTGTGTCGGACGAGGTGGCCTACCAGATGACCAAGCTGATGTTCGAGAACCTGGATCGCCTGGGCAACGCCCATTCCGCTGCCAAGGACATCAGCCTGGAGAACGCCACCCAGAACCTGCCCATCCCCCTGCACCCCGGTGCCGAGCGCTACTACAAGGAAGTGGGCGCCCTGTAGCCCACCCGGACAGGGGGCTACCGCCCCTCCGCCTTCCCCGTCGCGTAGCGTTCCGGCATTGCCCCAGGCCGGAACGCTCGCGGACCGAGGCACGGCGCTACGGTGCCGGCCTCTGCTTCTTGCATTGATGTCGTGATGAGGCTTCACCCCATGAGTGAACAAGACAATGGCCTGGCTGCCAGTCCTTCCGACTGGCCAAAGGCGCTTTTTGCCGTGGCGCTGCTGTTTTCCATCTTCCAGATCGTCACCGCCGCCTTTCACCCTGTCTCGACCCAGGTGCTGCGTGCCGTACACGTCGGCTTCCTGTTGCTGCTGGTGTTCATCAGCTACCCGGGGCTCGGCAAGGGCCGCCCCTGGCAGCCGCTGGCCTGGCTGCTGGGCCTGGCCGGCATGGCCACGGCGATCTACCAATGGGTGTTCGAAGCGGACCTGATCCAGCGCTCCGGGGACCTGACCACCGGCGACATGGTCGTCGGCCTGACCCTGATCCTGCTGGTGTTCGAGGCCGCACGGCGGGTGATGGGCATCGCCTTGCCGATCATCTGCGCCCTGTTCCTGGCCTACGGCATGCTCGGCCAGTACCTGCCGGGGGACCTGATGCACCGGGGCTACGGCCTGGACCAGATCGTCAACCAGCTGTCATTCGGTACCGAGGGCCTGTACGGCACACCGACCTATGTTTCGGCCACCTACATCTTCCTGTTCATCCTCTTCGGGGCCTTTCTCGAGCAGGCCGGAATGATCCGGCTGTTCACCGATTTCGCGATGGGTCTGTTCGGCCACAAGGTCGGCGGGCCGGCCAAGGTGTCGGTGGTGTCATCCGCCCTGATGGGAACCATCACCGGCTCCGGCGTGGCCAACGTGGTCACCACCGGCCAGTTCACCATTCCGCTGATGAAGCGCTTCGGCTATCGCCCGGCCTTCGCCGGCGGGGTCGAGGCGACCGCGTCGATGGGCAGCCAGATCATGCCGCCGATCATGGGCGCCGTGGCCTTCATCATGGCCGAGACCATCAACGTGCCGTTCTTCGAGGTGGCCAAGGCGGCGCTGATTCCGGCGCTGCTGTACTTCGCCTCGGTGTTCTGGATGGTGCACCTCGAAGCCCGCCGTGCGGACCTGCGGGGCCTGCCGAAGGATGAGTGCCCCAACCCCTGGAAGGCGGTGCGGGAGCGCTGGTTCCTGCTGATCCCGTTGCTGATCCTCATCTACCTGCTGTTCTCCGGCCGCACGCCACTGTTCTCCGGCACCGTCGGCCTGGCGCTGACGGCCATGGTCATACTCGGCTCGGCGATCATCCTGCGGGTTTCGTCCAAGGCGCTGCGTTTCGCCTTCTGGATCGCCCTGGGCGTGCTCTGCGCCGGCTTCTTCCAGCTCGGTATCGGCGTGGTGTTCGGCGTCATCGGCCTGCTGGTGGCGGCGTGCTGGTTCGTCAAAGGCGGCCGCGAAACGCTGACCCTGTGCCTGCACGCTCTGGTGGAGGGTGCGCGCCATGCAGTCCCGGTGGGGATCGCCTGCGCCCTGGTCGGCGTGATCATCGGCGTGGTGTCGCTGACCGGGGTGGCGTCCACCTTTGCCGGCTACATCCTCGCCATCGGTCAGGACAACCTCTTCCTGTCGCTGGTGCTCACCATGCTGACCTGCCTGGTGCTGGGCATGGGCATCCCGACCATTCCCAACTACATCATCACCAGCTCGATCGCTGCCCCGGCCCTGCTGGACCTGGGCGTTCCGCTGGTGGTCTCGCACATGTTCGTCTTCTACTTCGGCATCATGGCCGACCTCACGCCACCGGTGGCCCTGGCCTGCTTCGCCGCGGCGCCCATCGCCAAGGAGCGCGGCCTGAAGATCAGCCTGTGGGCCGTGCGCATCGCCGTGGCCGGCTTCGTCGTCCCCTACATGGCGGTCTATTCGCCGGCGTTGATGCTGCAGGGTGACAGCCTGCTGGCGACGCTGTACGTAGTGGCGAAGGCGGTGCTGGCCATCGGCATCTGGGGGGCGGTGTTCACCGGCTTCCTGAATGCCCGTCTGGCCTGGTGGGAACGTGGGCTGGGTTTCGCCGCCGGTGCCAGCCTGATCCTCGCCACGCCCATCAGCGATGAGGTGGGCTTCGTCCTCAGCGCCGTGTTCGTCGCCCAGCACCTCTGGCGCGCCCGACGCGCCAGGGCGCAAACGACATGATCGGCTTGTGCCTGGGCATGGCAGGGGCGGTGTGGGCAGAGCTGCCCGTGCCGTCCTTCACCCTGGCCTGGACCCACACCATCGAGAAGATCCGCTGGGAGGAGGACTACCGCGTCACCGCCGAGGGGCTGTTGCTCGGCGAAGCGCGGGTCAAGGGCTCCGGTGCCGGCATGGAGATTCCCGACGGAGCCGTCCTGCGTGAGGGCAGTTGGCATTACCAACGGCAGATGCCGCCGCTGCAA
>NZ_LXJQ01000093.1:0-7141 GCF_001728925.1 Pseudomonas sp. 1D4 | reverse complement strand
GGCCGCCACTTTCATCAGGCGCTGGAAGGTGGGGCAGGCCAGGTGGTCCTCCGCCGGGCAGTCCACCGCGTGGCGCAGGCTGTCGCGGATCGCCGACAACTGGCGGATGGTCGCGTCCAGCGCGTCGGCCTGTTGCGCCAGGCGCTGGCGGTCCAGGGTCGGTTGCCGTGTGCTGCCGAGCAGGGCGCCGATGTCGTCCAGCGAGAACCCCGCCGCCCGACCCATGGCGATCAGCGCCAGCCGCTCCAGCACGTCGGCGTTGAACACCCGCTTCATGCCGGCGCGGCCGATGGAGCGGATCAGCCCCTTCTCCTCGTAGTAGCGCAGCGTCGAGGCCGGCAGGCCGGAGTTTCTCGCCACCTGGGTGATGTCCATCTCTTTCATGCTTGACCTCAAGTCGACTTGAACTGGCAGCCTGATTCCACGGGCGTTCCGTGACAGTGGAGGAGCTAAGCATGAATGGTGAGACGGTGGTAGCGGTGGTGGGGATCGGCGTGGGCGCGACCCTGGTGATGGACCTGTGGGGCTGGCTGCTGCGCCGTCTGACCGGCAACGCCGGGCTGGACTACGCCCTGGTGGGTCGCTGGGTCGGGCACATGCCCCGAGGGCGCTTCCGCCACGCCGGCATCGGCCGTGCCGCGCCGGTGCGCGGCGAGCGCGTGCTGGGCTGGACCTGCCACTACCTGATCGGCATCGGCTTCGCCGCGTTGCTGGTGGCGCTTGCCGGGCCTGCCTGGCTGTGCCGGCCAAGCCTGTGGCCGGCGCTGGCGTTCGGGCTGCTGAGCGTGGCGGCGCCCTTCCTGGTGATGCAGCCGGCCTTCGGGCTCGGCATCGCCGCCGCCCGCACCCCGGAGCCGCTCAAGGCGCGGCTGCGCAGCCTGCGCACGCACCTGGTGTTCGGCCTGGGCCTGTACCTGGCGGCCCTGGGCATGGCCTGGGGGTGGATGAACTGCGCGGGCTGAGCGGCTGGCTCACAGGGCGCTGACGATCTGCTCCCGCAGCCACTGGCGGGCCGGGCCGCAGTGCACGCGCTCGTGCCAGAGCATGGCCACCAGGTCGGTGCTTTCCAGCACCACTCGGGTGATTGTGACCGTAGCCCGGGCTTCAGCCCGGGGCCGGGGTCCATCGACGCATCCCTGGGCTGAAGCCCAGGCTACGGGGTCTTTGCGGCACCGCAGAAACGACGCCGGGAGATCAGGCCATCCGAGCCCTGTAGGAGCGAGCCCTGCTCGCGAAGCGCTGCTGCTCCGAGGTTCGGCAGCCACCGTAGCCGGGCTTCAGCCCGGGGCCGGAGTTCACCGAAGCATCCCTGGGCTGAAGCCCAGGCTACGGAGCCTTTGCGATACCGCAGAAACGACGCCGGGAGATCAGGCCATCCGAGCCCTGTAGGAGCGAGCTCTGCTCGCGAAGCGCTGCTGCTCCGAGGTTCGGCAGCCACCGTAGCCCGGGCTTCAGCCCGGGGCCGGGGTCCATCGGCGCATCCCTGGGCTGAAGCCCAGGCTACGGACCCTTTGCGGCACCGTAGAAACGACGACGGGAGCGCTGGGCTCCCGTCGTCTGGATCAATGGGCCTGGTTGAGGGTCAGGCGCATGTGGCGGTTCACATCCTTGTACAGCAGGTAGCGGAAGCGACCCGGGCCACCGGAGTAGCAGGCCTGCGGGCAGAAGGCGCGCAGCCACATGAAGTCGCCGGCTTCCACCTCGACCCAGTCCTGGTTCAGGCGGTACACCGCCTTGCCTTCCAGCACGTAGAGGCCGTGTTCCATCACGTGGGTCTCGGCGAAGGGGATCACGCCGCCCGGCTCGAAGTTGACGATGTTCACGTGCATGTCGTGGCGCATGTCGCTGATGTCCACGAAGCGGGTGGTGCTCCAGCGGCCTTCGGTGTCCGGCATCACCTTCGGCTCGATGTCCTGCTCGTTGGTGACGAAGGCTTCCGGCAGTGGCACGCCGTCAACGCGCTGGTAGTGCTTGCGGATCCAGTGGAAGCGGGTGTGCTGGCCGGAGGTGTTGCGCACCTTGTGGTCGGCGCCCGGCGGAATGAACGCATAGCCGCCCGGCTGCATGTTGTGTACCTGGCCCTGCAGGGTCAGGGTCAGCTCGCCTTCGACGACGAACAGCACCGCCTCGGCGTTCGGGTCCAGTTCGGGCTTGTCGCTGCCGCCGTTGGGCGCCAGCTCGACGATGTACTGGGAGAAGGTCTCGGCGAAACCGGACAGCGGGCGGGCGATGACCCACATGCGCATGTCGTCCCAGAAGGGCAGGTGGCTGGTGACGATGTCACGCATCACCCCTTTGGGGATCACGGCGTAGGCTTCGGTGAACATCGCACGGTCGGTCAGCAGCTCGGTCTGGGCCGGGTGACCGCCGTGGGGGGCGAAATAGAAAGGCTTCTTGGACACGAAAAGTCTCCTGTGGGTATTCGGCGCCCCGCCAGTGGCCATGAGGCAGACGCTGGCGTCGCATGGGCGCAGCCGCAACCGGACGGGTCGCAGGTGCGCGGGGCGGAATCCACGATATCCAGCCGCCTTTGCATCCACAAATTAAATATCGGGATGGGTCACATTCGGTTATCGAATGCGATGCGCGACCTCAACGCTGGCGCTCCTCGTCCAGCAGGCGGCACAGGGACTCGGCCAGCGCCTTGATCACCGGCCCGGCGCTGGGGCGGTGTAGCAGTGCCACCTCGAACAGGTCCAGCGGCTGCAGCCCCATCTTCTTCGGCAACACCGCGTGGTCGGCCGTCACCGCCCGCGCCGGCAGCAGGCCGACGCCCATGCCATCGGCGATGGCAGCCTGGATGCCGCTCAGGCTGGAGCTGGTGAAGCTGATGCGCCAGCGCCGGCCGGCCGCTTCCAGGGTGCTGATCATCTCGTCGCGGTACAGCCCGCGCGGCGGGAAGGTGACGATGGGCAGCGGGTCCAGGTGGGCCGCCGGGGTGCGCGCGCTGTCCACCCAGCGGGTCTTCTCCGGCCAGCGGGCGACGGCGTCGCGGCTGTTGCGGCGCTGCTTGATCAGCACCAGGTCCAGCTCGCCACGGTCATAGCTGGCGGCCAGGTCGCGGCTCAGCCCGCTGGTGACCTCCAGCTTGGCCTGGGGAAAGTGGTGGTTGAACACCGCCAGATGGCGGGTGGTGCTGCCGGCGGCGAAGTCATCCGGCACGCCGATGCGCACCGTCAGCGACACCCGCGCCCCGGCCAGCGCCTCGTGCAGTTCATCGTTCAGCGCCAGCATGCGCCGGGCATAGGCCAGCAGCGTCTCCCCGGCATCGGTGGGCAGCACATCGCGGTTACCGCGCTCCAGCAACCGGTGCCCGGCAAGCTCCTCCAGCCGCCGGACCTTCTGACTCACCGTCGACTGCGTGGAGCTGAGACGCCCGGCGGCACTGGTGAAACTGCCGCAATCGGCCACCGCCACCAGCGCCCGCAGCAGGTCCAGCTCGAACAGGCGGTTATTCGATCTGTCACTGTGGTCCATGGGAGTATTCGTCTTTCAAATGGGGATGAAGGCTTGTAGCAGCTCGGGGGGGAGGGGGCAAACATCGTCACTGAGGCGGCTATGCACCGATGCTCAAGCTTCCTTGGGGCCACTGGCACAGCAGGCGCTGTCAGGCCCCGGCCTCTATCCGCCGGTACATCACATCGGTTCGCAGCACGTACTTCACCCCGGCCGCTATCGGCGAGCCCTGGTGCATCACGCGGTGGGGGAAGACCAGGGCCATGCCGGTCTCGGGGCGGATGTCGGCTTCGTCGCGCAGTTGGGTGGCACCGCCCTGGTAGTTGTCGTTGAGGTAGATGAGCAGGGTCAGTTGGCTGATCTCGCTGGGGCTGCGCTGGAAGGCGCCGTCCCGGTGCCATTTGAAGTACTGCTCCGGGGTGTAGCGGTAGAAGCGGAAGCGTTCGTTCAGGCCCACCAGTTGCCACTCGTTGTCCAGGCAGTCGGGCAGCCAGGGGCGTGCCCGTTCCAGCAGGCGCTGGGCCAGGGCCGGGTCGTCGAAGAGGATGCGGTCGTTGTTGCGGATGGCCTTGTTCATCGCCTGGCCGCCGTCGCGGGTCTGGATGGCGGCTTCTTCGTAGCCCAGGGCTTCGCTGGCGTGGATGTGGCCCTGGCATTCGTCGGGGCTGAGGAAGCCGTGGATGAGAAAGCGCATACCGCCCAGGTCGGTCTTTTCCATGATCCGGTCCGTGGTTTCGTGGGAAAGGCCGGATGCTACGGCCGCGCCGGGTGGGCTGTCGAGGAGCGTTTGCGCCCGGTGGGATGGGGTTCGCGGGCGTGGCAGGGTGGCTGCCACGCCCGCTCGGGGCTACAGCTTCAGGTTCAGCGACAGGTAGGCGGTGCGCCCCGGTGCGGGGGAGAACATCGGCTGGTCATCACCGCCCCAGAAGAAGTTGTCGTACCAGACGTATTCGTACTGGCGGTCGGTGAGGTTCTTCACCTGCAGGTCGAGGCTGGTGGTGGGGCTCAGCCGGTAGTTCACGCTGGCGTCCAGCAGCGCGTAGCCGCCGTACTTGCCCTGCTGGTTCAGCTCGTCGATGTAGTAGTCGCCCTGGGCGCGGGCCTGCAGGCCGAAGCGCCAGTCGTCGTTGAGCCGGTAGTCCGCGCCCAGGTTGGAGATGTGGCGCGGGGTGGAGAACACCTCCTTGCCCGCCAGGGACTGGCCGCTGGCGGTGAAGGCGCTGACCACCTTGGCCTCCTGGATCGAGTGGGAGGCCCAGAGGCTCCAGTGCTCGTCGAGTTCGGCGGTCAGCTGCAGGTCGACGCCGCGCCGGCGGGTCTTGCCGAGGCCGACGGTGGTGCCGGTGCTGGGCATGTTGGCCACTTCGTCGGTGGCATCCTGCTGCCACAGGGCGATGCGCGTTTCGGTGCCGTTGACCGGGTTGAATCGCACGCCCACTTCCTTGCCGGTGTTGATGGAGGGCTTGAAGGCCTTCTGCCCGGCGGTGAGGTAGGCCGGCTCGCGGGAGCCGGTGAGGATCTGGAAGGTGCGGCCCCAGTTGGCATAGACGTTCAGGTCCGGCGTGAGGCTGTAGACCACGCTCAGCTTGGGCTGGCGGATCCAGCCGTAGTCCTGCAGGTCGGCCTTGATGCCGCCGGGCAGTTCGGTTTCGCCGGAGAAGCGGTCCAGGCGGTACGCCGGGATGATCTTCAACTGCTCGGTGGGCTGGATCACCGCCTGCACGTAGGTGCCGAAGTTATCCAGGGTGTAGGCGTCGTCGTTCTGGATGCGCGCCGGCGGGGCGTCGAAGTCCGTCGGCACGCTGTAGCTGTAGCGGTAACGACGGTACTCGTTGTCCTGGTGTTCGAGGTTGATACCGCCGTCCAGGGTCAGCCAGTCGGTGCTGGCCCAGGTGAGGTTGCTCAGCAGGCCGGTCTGGCGCTCGTCCCACTGGCGGCGCTGGCGCGGTGCGTTGCCCACGGCGTAGGAGGTGAAGGTGACCTTGCGGTCGTCCTCGTAGCGGTTGTGGTAGAGCGTGTTGCTCAGGCTCAGGTCGTCGCGCAGTTGCCAGTCCAGGTGCAGCGCCACCTGCTTCATGTCGCGGTCGTCGCCGTCGTTGGCGTTCTTCGCGGCGGAGTCGGTGCGGCTGGCCTTGAGTTCCTGGCGGGTGAGGAAGCCCGGCTCGTCGGCCTCGTGGTGGTAGAGGCGGGTCACCAGGCCGACCTTGAGCAGGCCCTCGTCGTCGGTGAAGAACCACTTGGCGCCGAGGGAGTATTTGTCCGATTTGGCGTGGTCGCGGAAGCCGTCCGAGTCCTGCTTGGCGAAGAAGTAGTTCTGCGCGAAGTTGCCCGACTCGCGGCCCACGGCCACCTGCAGTTCGCGGGTGTTGAAGCTGCCGTAGGTCAGCCGGCCGTCGCTGTAGTTGCCGCCCTGGCGGGTGACGAAGTTGATGTTGCCGCCGATGTTGTGCAGGCCGTAGCGCGGGTCGTTGGTGCCGCGCACCACCTCGATGTAGTCGATGTCGAGGGGGAAGACCATGTCGATGAAGCGCTGGTTGCCGCTGTTGACGTTGCTCGGTACGCCGTCGATCAACGTCTTGATGCCGTTGATGTAGCCCTCGCCGTTGAAGGCGCGGAAGGTGGCCTTGCCCGATTCGGCGCCCTGGCGGGTCTCGGTCAGCTGGATGCCGGGCATCTGCCCCAGCAGCTCCCAACTGTTCATCACGTTCTTTTCCTCCACCTTGTCGGCGCCCAGCACGTCCACCGAGGTCAGCACGCTGCTGCCGGTCTGCAGGGGGCGCCCGGAGGAGGAGTCCACCCGGACTTCGCCGAGGGTCAGGGTGGATTCGCCAGCGGGCGCCGCTTCGGCGCCACCTGCCAGGGCGGCCAGCATGGCCAGGGGGGCAAGCTCGTTCTTCATCGTGTGTCCTTGCAACCGGGTCGGGAGGGCGCCCCGGCAGGTGAGCGGGACGGCAGCCAGCCCGACGCGGCGCAAGGCCGGTCGACAGGGCGGGGAGGGGCTGCACGGAACCGCTCATGTCTCCGTGCCGGGGTCAGGGGGTGAAGATGTTATACCGTAACGTTTTTTCGCGTCATCCCCGGCGCTTCGGCCCGTCGGGTGGAACGGGCTTCATCGTTCCACCGCTGTGCCGCATCCGACGCCGGCCGGTGGATGGGAAGAGCGCCATCCACCCCACGGGCGGGTCCGTAGGATGCGGTGAGCTGTGCGAACCGCATCGCCCCCCGGCGCTTGGGCAATGATGGGCTTCGCACAGCTCAGCCCATCCTACGTTTGCCGCCATGCCTCGATTCGAGGGTGGAGCGGGCTGTTGCCCCATGCAACGCCGGTGACCCCACGGGCGGGTCCGTAGGATGCGGTGAGCTGTGCGAACCGCATCGACTCCGGCGCTCGGGCAATGATGGGCTTTGCACCGCTCAGCCCATCCTACGTTTGCCGTCATGCCCCGATTCGAGGGTGGAGCGGGCTGTTGCCCCATGCAACGCCGGTGACCCCACGGGCGGGTCCGTAGGATGCGGTGAGCTGTGCGAACCGCATCGCCCCCCGGCGCTCGGGTAATGATGGGCTTCGCACAGCTCAGCCCATCCTACGTTTGCCGCCATGCCTCGATTCTGTTGCCCCATGCAACGCCGGTGACCCCACGGGCGGGTCCGTAGGATGCGGTGAGCTGTGCGAACCGCATCGCCC
>NZ_LXJQ01000092.1:0-7347 GCF_001728925.1 Pseudomonas sp. 1D4 | reverse complement strand
CTTTTTTCTGCGAGGCACCCGGCTGGCGGAAGTCGCGGTTGAAGTAGAAGTTGCGCAGCTCGACGCTGGCCTTGCTGTCTTTCAGGAAGTCGGCCTGGGCGAGGCCGGGCAGGGTGAGGCCGGTGCCGAGCGCCGCCAGGGTGATGGCGGACGCGAGCGAGGTCTTGCTCATTGTTCTTGTCTCCTCGTTGGGGTTGCAGGGTGGTTGGGGCCGCCCTGTTACAACGCGGAAAATTAAGCACCCGGTAACAAATTCGTCACCTTAGACATTGGTCGTGGCGTCATTCCACCCACTGCGGGTAGTAGCCAATACGGTCCTGCACGGCGGCATCGTGGGCCGGCACCACGCTCAGCGCGGGGTCGGCCTGGATCAGGTCGTGCACCCGCTGGAGCTGGGCCCGCGTGCCTTCGCGGTCGTTGTCGACCATCCGCCGGCTGACCCAGAACTTCTCGTTCGGGCCGGTGAAGCCTTCCAGTCGCCAACTGGTGTCGCCGGTGAAGAAGAAGCGCCGTCCGTCGGCCAGTGTCAGGAACACCCCCACCGAGCCCGGTGTATGCCCGGTCAGCGGCACCAGCACCACGCTGCCGTCGCCGAACAGGTCGAGGCTCTCGTCGAAGCCCATGTAGGGCGTCGGCTCGAACTCGAAGGGCTGCCAGCGCACGCCATGGGTGAACTGGCTGGGCAGCACGGCGGGCGGGGTGGCGATGTGGCTGAAGTCGATCTCTGCCCAGGGCGCCCACACCGGCACTTCGGGGAAGTCGGCCAGGGCCGAGGCGTGGTCCCAGTGCGCATGGGTGAGCAGGATGCGGTCGATGCGGAGGCCGTCCCGGTCCAACTGGTCGCGGGCGGGCGTCACCGTCTGGTACTTGAACAGCGGCTTGTCCCACCAGGGCATGTCCGTCTCGAACTGGGCGTCCACCTGGCGGCCGAGGCCGGTGTCCAGCAGCAGGGTGGCGGCGTGATGCTGGATGAGCACGGCGGTGTGGTTGACCGGTACGGTCCTGGTCCATTGCCCGCCCTCCACGGTGAAGGCGTCGAGTGTCTCCGCGCTGGAGGTCTTCACCAGGGCGAAGCGCAGGCCGTCGGCCTGGGCGAAGGCGGTGACGAGCAGCAGGGGCAGCAGCAGGGCGAGGCGGGGCATGGTCCGGCGTCCTTGGCAGGGGAGAGGCGGGCGATCAGCCCGGCAGGCGGGGCGTGTCGATGAAGCCCGGCAGGGCACGGATGCGCGCCAGCCAGTCGCCCAGGTGGCGATGGGGCGCCAGGTCGAGTCCGCCTTCGCCGGCCATCGCCAGGTAGGGGAAGGCCGCTACGTCGGCCACGCTCGGGGCCTCGCCTTCGGCCAGCCAGCGGTGCCGGGCGAGGTGGGCATCCACCAGGGTCAGCACCTGTTCGCCACGGGCCTGTGCGGCAGCCAGGTCACCGGGGCGTTTGAACAGCGTGAGCACCCGTGCCTGGGCCGGGCCGTGGTGGATCTCGTTGGCGGTGAAGCTCAGCCAACTGACCACGCGCGCCAGGGCCAGGGGCTCCAGCGGCAGCCAGGCGGGGGCGTAGCGGCTGGCCAGGTAGACGAGGATGGCCTGGGAGTCGCCGACGGCCTGGCCATCGGCCTCCAGCAGCGGCACCTGGCCGCGCGGGTTGAGGGCGAGGAACGCCGGCTGCTTCTGTGCGCCGGCCGGCAGGTCGACGAAGACCGTCTCCGCCTCCTGACCGATCAGCCCGAGGAACAGGCGCACCTTGTAGCAGTTGCCGGAGAGGGGAAAGTCGTGGAGGCGCATGGCGGGTCATCCGTGTCGGGGGAGGTGCGCGAAATAATAGACAGACCTGTCTGTTTGTTCCAATTTCTTTTCGCCACGCCGCGAACCCCGCGGTTTGAGCCGCTGCCGGGGGATGCGCATAATGCGCCGTCCAGGAGATTCCAATGGCTTCCAGCAAACGCGACCAGCTCATCGACACCGCCCTTACGCTGTTCTACCGCGACGGGTTCCATGCCACCGGCATCGACCGCATCCTGGCCGAGTCCGGCGTGGCGAAGATGACCCTCTACAAGCACTTCAAGTCCAAGGACGAGTTGATCGAAGCGGCCTTGCAGAAGCGCATGGAAGCCCCCCGCGAACGCATGGCCTGGGCACTGGAGCATCTTCCGCCGCGTGCAGCGATCCTGGCGGTGTTCGAGGGGCTGCACGGCCTGCTGCACGAGGCCGAGTACCACGGTTGCGCCTTCGTCAACGCCGCTGCCGAGTTCCATGACCGCGACCACCCCATCCATCGCGTTGCCGCCTCCCACAAGGCCAACGCCGAGGCGCACTTCCGCACGGCGCTGGCGCGCCTGGAGGTGGCCGAGCCGGCGCGCCTGGCGCGGCAACTGCAGTACCTGCTGGAGGGGGCCATCACCATGGCGCATATCCAGGGGCCGGGTGACCAGGCGCTGGAGGCCGGCGCCGCTGCCGAGGTGCTGCTGCGCGCCGCTGGGGTGCCCGATCCGCAGGCGTGAGTGCGGCCGACCGTCCATCGGCTGCCTCGCCAATCACCCTCAAGCTTTTCCCGCTGTCGCCGTCAAAGTCGTGTACATCCGCTCAGACGGGGCTGCCACCATGAACTCACTCGATTCCCTGGCTTCGGCCACCAGCCGCCCGAACTACCTGACCCGTAGCGACAGCGCCAACCGCAACGCCACCAACGCCCAGAACGTCCTGGCCAACCGCGTCGCCCAGCGACTCGGCATCGACCCCGCGACCCTCGCCGGCAAGACCCAGGACGACTACACCCCCGACAAGGTTGCCGGGCGCATCCTCGATTTCGTCGGCGGCCGCATCCAGGCCGAAGCGGCCAACGGCGCCGACCCCGAGAAGCTGCAGAAGATGCTCGACCAGGCCCGCCAAGGCGTGGAGAAGGGCTTCGCCGAAGCCAAGAAGATCCTCCAGGGCATGGGCGTGCTGGGTGGCAAGATCGCCAGCGACATCGAAGACACCTTCCAGCGCGTGCAGGACGGCCTGGACAGGATCGGCAGCACCTACGGCCTGGGCGGTACTCCGGCTGGCGACACTTCCAGCGTCTCCCGCGCGGCGGTCAGCGCCAGCACCAGCACCCTGGTCGCGCGCTCCAGCACCTTCGACCTGGAGGTGACCACCCGCGAAGGCGACACGCTGAAGATCTCCATCGCACAGGCCTCGGCCAACTGGTCCAGCACCTCGGCCAGCGCCAGCAGCACGCGCACCTCGGGCAATGGCGGTACGTCCACCAGCACCAGTGCCCAGGTCAGCGCCTCCAGCGGCAGCCTGCAGATCGGCGGCTGGTCGGTGCAGATCGAAGGCAACCTCAACGACGACGAGAAGGCCGCACTCACCGACCTGCTCGGCCAGGTGCAGGACATCTCCAGCAAGTTCTACTCGGGCGACCTGTCCGGCGCCTTCGATCGTGCCCTGGCCCTGAACATGAACGGCGACCAGCTTGCCTCCATGTCCCTCAACCTGTCCCAGACCACCTACGCGCAGGCCACTAGCACCTACGGCGCGGTGTCGGAGGAGGGCGGCCAGCCCGCCAGCGCGGTGAACACCTCCCTGCGCGACTACGCCCGGGGCCTGCTGGATGCGATGAAGAACGCAGCGGCCTTCAGCGACGACGCCAAGGGCACCCTGCAGCAACTGCTCGATGGCGGCTTCTCCCTCAACCAGAACCTCAGCGAAGGCCAGTTGGAGAAGGCCAAGACCCTCAACGCGCGACTGCTGGAAGGCCTGGCACCGCTGCTGCAGGGCACTGCCGGCACCCCGGCCGAGAAGAGCCCGGTCGACGCCAGCGCACCCAAGGCCAGTTGATGCCTGGCGGGAGCCGGCACCATGCCGGCTCCCGCCCGTCAGAAGGGCACCTCTAAAAACGGCCTGCGTTGTCATCGCGGCGTTAAAAACAGGCTCGTGCGCGAGTCCGATCAAATTGCCCATTTTTACGACTCGTAAACTGCGCTTTTTCGCCTGTTTGACGCTCTGATGCGCGCCCTTCGGGCCAGCCTTCGGCTGTTACTCCCGTTGGTCGTTGCGCCTTCGGCTTCCGGCCTCGCCTACGTTTTTAGAGGTACCCCAGAAGGGGCGGGAGGCCGTGATAAACTGCGCCCCCTTCCCCTCGAGCGAGCCCTGTGATGCTTCCTGAATGCAGCCTCTTCGGCACCCTCGGATGCCACCTGTGCGAAGTGGCCGAGAGCGTGCTCATGCCCTTCGTCGAGCATGGCCTGCTGGTGGAGGTGCTGGACATCACCGACCAGCCCCAGTGGGTGGAAGCCTACGGCCTGCGCATTCCCGTCCTGCGGCGCAACGACACCGGCGCCGAGCTGAACTGGCCGTTCGACGCGGCCCAGATCGCGACCTTCCTCGAACCCTGACCGGCCCGGGCCTGCATGGGCCCAGTCCTGCTCGCCATGCCGCATTCTGGAGGCAGGACGGGGCGTCACTACTACCCGCTGAGCCGGGGCACGCGGGTTGCAGCGCACCGCCGAAGTCCTTTTTTCGCTGTGTGGTTTTGTATATAGCGACTGGTGTAGAGTCTCCACCCGCTCACCGCTTCGCCCTTCCCGCACAAGAACGAAGGAGTGCCTCCCATGCTTCAGTTGTCCCGCGTGTTCGTCGCCCTGATTGCCAGTGCCGCGGCCCACCTGGCCCTGGCTCAGGACGTCCAGGTCGCCGTCGCCGCCAACTTCACTGCGCCGATCCAGGCCATTGCCAAGGACTTCCAGCAGGACACCGGGCACAAGCTGGTGATCGCCACCGGCGCCACCGGTCAGTTCTATGCGCAGATCCACAACGGCGCGCCGTTCGAGGTGTTCCTTTCCGCCGACGACAGCACCCCGGCCAAGCTGGAGCAGGAGGGCGCCACCGTGCCCGGCTCGCGCTTCACCTACGCCATCGGCACCCTGGCCCTGTGGTCGGCCAAGCCCGGCTACGTGGACGCCCAGGGCGAGGTGCTGAAGAAGAACGACTACCAGCACCTCTCCATCGCCAACCCCAAAGCCGCCCCCTACGGCCTGGCCGCCACCCAGGTGCTGGAGAAGCTGGGCCTGACCGCCCAGCTCAAGGGCAGGCTGGTGGAAGGCCAGAACATCACCCAGGCCCACCAGTTCATCGCCACCGGCAATGCCGAACTCGGCTTCGTGGCGTTGTCGCAGATCTACAAGGATGGCAGGGTGACCGGCGGTTCTGCCTGGATCGTCCCGGCGGCCCTGCACGACCCGATCAAGCAGGACGCAGTGATCCTCGCCAAGGGCAAGGACAACCCCGCCGCCCAGGCCCTGGTGGACTACCTCAAGGGTGAGAAGGCGGCCGCGGTGATCAAGTCCTACGGTTACCAGATCGACAAACCCTAACGCCCGCTACGTGCCCTGATTCAAGGAACCCTGCATGCCCCTGAGCGGTGACGACTGGGCGGCCATCCGGCTGACCCTGGAACTGGCGACCCTGACCACGGCCCTGCTGCTGGTGCTCGGCACGCCCATCGCCTGGTGGCTGTCGCGGACCGACTCCTGGCTCAAGGGCCCGGTGGGCGCTGTGGTGGCGCTGCCGCTGGTGCTGCCGCCCACGGTCATCGGCTTCTACCTGCTGGTGAGCATGGGGCCCCACGGATTCGTCGGGCAGTTCACCCAGGCCCTGGGGCTCGGCACCCTGCCGTTCACCTTCGCCGGGCTGGTGGTGGGCTCGGTGTTCTACTCGATGCCCTTCGTGGTGCAGCCGCTGCAGAACGCCTTCGACGCCATCGGCCCGCGCCCGCTGGAGGTGGCCGCCACCCTGCGGGCCGGCCCCTGGGACACCTTCTTCCATGTGGTGCTGCCGCTGGCCCGGCCCGGCTTCATCACCGCGTCCATCCTCGGCTTCGCCCACACGGTGGGGGAGTTCGGCGTGGTGCTGATGATCGGCGGCAACATCCCGGAGAAGACCCGCGTGGTGTCGGTGCAGATCTTCGACCACGTCGAGGCCATGGAATACGCCCAGGCCCACTGGCTGGCGGGCGGCATGGTGGTGTTCTCCTTCCTCATCCTGCTGGCGCTGTATTCCAGCCGCCGGCTCAAGCCGGGCTGGAGCTGAGATGAACACCCACGACCGCATCCGGGCCCGCCTGCGCCTGGCCTGGCCGGACTTCGAACTGGACACCGACCTGGACCTGCCGGGGCGCGGGGTGACTGCGCTGTTCGGCCACTCCGGCTCCGGCAAGACCAGCGTGCTGCGCTGCCTGGCCGGGCTGGAGCGGGCCGAGGGCCGCGTCGAGGTCAACGGCGAGGTCTGGCAGGACAGCGCCCGTGGCCTGTTCATGCCCACCCATCGGCGCGCCCTGGGCTACGTGTTCCAGGAGGCGAGCCTGTTCGAGCACCTCTCGGTGCGGCGCAACCTGGCGTTCGGTGAACGGCGCATCCCGGTGGCCCAGCGTCGCGTACCCTTCGACCAGGCGGTGGCACTGCTGGGCATCGAGCACCTGCTGGAGCGCATGCCGGCGCGGCTCTCCGGTGGTGAGCGGCAGCGCGTCGGCATGGCCCGGGCACTGCTCACCAGCCCCCGGCTGCTGCTGATGGACGAACCCCTGGCGGCCCTGGACGGCAAGCGCAAGGCAGAGATCCTGCCGTACCTGGAACGCCTGCACGACGAGCTGGACATCCCCGTGCTCTACGTCAGCCATTCCCCGGAAGAGGTGGCACGCCTGGCGGACCACCTGGTGCTGCTGGAGGCCGGCCGCGTGCTGGCCAGCGGGCCCCTGGGCGAAACCCTGGCGCGGCTGGACCTGCCCACGGCCCTGGACGATGACGCCGGCGTGGTGGTGGAAGGACGGGTGGTGGCCCATGACGCTGCTTACCAGCTGCTGACCCTGGGCCTGCCGGATAGCGGCCTCAGCGTGCGGGTGGCCCATGCGCCCGCCGAGGCGGGGCGGCGGGTGCGCTTCACGGTGCGCGCGCGTGACGTCAGCCTGAGCCTGCAACGGCAGGCGGACAGCAGCATCCTCAACCTGCTGCCGGCCACGGTGCGCGACAGCATCCCGGCGGACAACGCCGCCCACGTGCTGGTACGCCTGGACGTGGAAGGCACGCCGCTGCTGGCGCGCATCACCCGCTACTCCCACGACCAGCTCGGGCTGCACCCGGGCCAGGCGGTCTGGGCGCAGATCAAATCGGTGGCGCTGCTGGCTTGATGGGCGGTTGACACCACCCAGTGGCGCAACCGTACACAGCTATCGGAAGCGCCTGATGGAACCCCCCTATTACAAACAGTCAGTCTCCGTCCTCCCAGTTCCCAAGGACGGAGCCCCGCATGTTCAACCCCGCCAACCAGGCGCACTTCAGCCTCGACATCGAAGGCGCCAACCCTGACTTCAAGGTCCTT
>NZ_LXJQ01000091.1:0-8703 GCF_001728925.1 Pseudomonas sp. 1D4 | reverse complement strand
ATCTTTTTCAGACCATCCCTAGAGAAATCCACATATTTAATATGTAACAACCTCACTCATGATTACCACGACCTTGAACTCAAAAAAACAGTAGCCATCCGACACCCACATACTTCTTGCTGCTAAAATTTTACCGTTACGAGCCAATATATATACCCCCAGCAGGACCAGGCGATTCAACAGGCCAGCTCATTTTCTCAGCCACTATAGCAGCCAACCCTCTTATCTCCTCCCAATGAATGGACTCATACAAGGCCCTCTCAGTCCAAACCTGTGAATTACATTCACCGCTAACTGATAGAATTTTCTCGTCTAATCTCCGCATCGCCAATAACGCGTCTACTGGCACCGTAGCATCCAAGCTTTCAAGGTCACTCAATACCTCTTCCAGAATCAATGCGAGCTCGTCAGCAGCATTAACAAAACTTGGAAACAAACGGACCTGCTCAGCGGCCGGAATTGCCAAAGCCTGAATTACCCACTTCAATTTAGACAACACCAAATTAACCTCCAGAAATAATTTTGGCTTTTTCCCCAGGATTCGACTTATAAGTTGAAGGATCAACCACTTTTATAACGCCCTCTGTCGTAGTGGAAATTTTATAGTAAGCCCCTTTATGCCGACCACCACCAGGATGAACTTGAACCTGTGAAATCTGGGGATGTCCTTTTACCTCCACAATTGTAGCCTGACCAGAGCCACGCGTGGATTGACGTACATTTACCTCATAGCCAGCAGCTCTGAAGTCACTTGCTATATCATCAGCCGAGCGCCCCCAGATGGATTGAGGCTTACTAATAAATCTTTCAGAAATATTTATATTCGCTTTTGCTTCTAGTGCATCCCCAAATTTCTTTTCCAGCCCCTCTATCGTCCCCTTTGAAACAGTAGAGTTCTCTTTACTACTAGGCGTACGCACTCCTCTAGTAGGCGCAGCTCTACCACCTCCACCTGTTGCGACATCAAGTAACGTAGCGGCAAGATCCGCAAGGAACCTCTTACTATCTCCACCATCCTCCAACATGGACAACTCGTGCACAATAATCTTTTGTGCTTCTTGGTTACTACCTAAGCGAATCCCCAAGGCAATTCCAGTGGACTCATTGAAGTAACCATCCTTAGCGGCCTGGCGAGATAATTCGAGCAACTTTGGATCATCTTGAATTAGTTGATCCAATATCTGCTGACACTGTTTCGGGTCCGCCTGGCAAATAGATGCAAGCTGCTTATTTCTACCCTCATCCAAATCTGCATATTGCTCTCTAATCGCAAATACGCACTCCTGGTCAGGACAAGCTCTTTCCTTGACACCCTTCTCCTCAACTTCTTTGTGCGTCAAATAGTTATACTGAGTCGCACTCCCTGCCACCCAAGCCCCAGTCTGAAGGCTCTTTTCATCGCCTCCCTGCGCGGCTGCGGTCAATACACCCAGTACCTGCGAGTTCATGACGAGCAAGCGCTTTTTGTCTTCCGGGTTCATCTGCCCGTAGACGCCGGCAAGCCTATCGACGATGGCTTCGTTCAAGCCGGCCGCCAAGGCCCCGGTCTTGAAGTCGCCACCCGCAGCTTCGGCTGCGAGCCCCCCCATGAGAGCGTGCAGGCCTATCTTGGGCAGGCTGCCGTTTTTCCAGTCCCACTCGTAAACGTTGGTCTTGTCCCCCACCCAGTTGAAGCCTGCGGCAGCAAAAGCATTGGCCAGGCTGGTACGCAGGGCATCACTGAACTTCGAATCCCCTCCCAAGGCGCGGTCAACCAGTGTGGAGGTCCCGTTCTGCAGAAGCTGGTTGCCGGTGAAGCGCCCCACTCCGCCCCAGGTGTTAAGGCCACCGGCGGTCGTAACCGCCCCCGAGTTCGGCAATGCAGTGGAGGTACCTGTTTCGGTGTTGGTCCAGCCGTCGAAAACTCCCGTGGTCAGCCCCGCAGTGACGCCGGCTACCACATACCCGCGCATGGCGTCATTGGAGGTTACGTCCTTCAACACCGCACCGAGATTGCCCCTGTTGTTGATGGTGCTGACGGCCGCGTTGCTCGCCATCCCAGTCAACCCGGCAGTTACAGCGGCATTGGCCCAGCCTATGCCAGACAGTGATGCCCCAGTCCCGGCGGCCCACACACTACCTCCGGCCGTTGATAGCCCCGCTGTCGACGCGCTACTGGCGACCAACCCACTGGCAGCCCCAGCCGTGAAGTAGGCAACGATGATCGCGATGATCATCGCAGCACCGCCGCCCAAGCCCGAGTGGCTGTACTTGAAGGAGTCATGGATCTCCTTCACCCGCCTCCAGTCGACATCGCCGCGCTGCTCGACCTGCTTCAGCCAGGCCAGTTGCGGATCAGCAGCCACCATGGCGTCCACGGTCTCGCTGACGGTCCTCTGATCGATCTGCTTGATGTCGATCTTCAAGCCTTCAACCGCCTTGATGGCGATCTCGCCCTGAGCGATGAGCTGACTCTGCAGCACCGTTTCATCGGTGTTGCCTTTGCCGCTCATGGAGTTCCAGACGAAGCTGCTCTTGCTCTTCTCGTGACTCTCCTGATGCAGGTCCTTCACCGCTTCGAAGGTGATGGCGCCACCGCTGTCCAGGGTCAGGTTGCCGCCACTTTCGAGGCGAGCACGCTGATAGAGCTGGTCGCCCTCACTGACCAGAGAGAGGTCACCCCCTGTTGTGATGGTGGTGCCGACATTTCGGACATCGGTCACTTCGTCGCGCTGGCTCTTCTTGGCGCCGAAGCTGCCTTTCTTCTTTTTGTCGTAGAGGCTGTATTCGCTGTCCTGTGCGGCCAGCAGCTGGAGATCTTTACCGGCGTAGAGATAGGCCTCGTCAACGGCCTTGAGCTGGCTGGCGACAACGCTCAGGTCTTCGCCGGCCTTCACCGATAAATTGCCGCCAGCGATGAGTTCAGCGCCCTGTTGGGTCACCCGGCTCTGCTCGATATTCTCTTTCTTACCGCGGCTCTTGCGGTGGGATTCGTAGTGGCTCTCATTGGCGGCTGAGCCGATCAGGACGTTGCCGTCGGCTTTTACGGCCAGGTCCTCGCCGGCCTTCACGCGGCTGGCTACCACGGCCAGGTCGCGATCGCTGGAGAAGGTCAGGTCACGCCCGGCGCTGACGTCGGAGCCGTATTGCGTGATCTGCTCGCGGCGGCTGTTGCCCTTGCGGTCCTTCTGGGTGCTCAGGTCGTGCTGCTCGGCCGAGACGATGAGCAGGTCCCGCCCGGTATCGATCCGCAGGTCTCGCCCCGCGCTGAAGCCGCTACCGATGCTCTGCACGTCGCGTCCTGCGCCCAGGTCCAGGTCGTTGAGGGCCTCTATACGCGCGGCAGCGTCGACGTAGTCCTTGCGGTGGGTGTAGTTGCTTGCGCCGGACTCGAAGGTGGTGACGCTACGCTCATTGATGATGTCGCCGCTGAGGGCTTTCACCGAGACATCACGCCCGGCAATGATCCCGCCCTGGGCATTGCGGATGCTATCGGTGGCCAGCAGGCTCAGGCGTTCGCCGGCCTGCATCGATCCGCTGTTGGAGAGGTTGACGGCACTGGCGCTGAGGTTCTGGCTGGCCTTCAGGGTGCCCTGATTGTTCAGGCTGCCGCCGCTGATGAGGGTGACATCACGGCCCTGGATAAGGGCGCCGTTAGGTGCCACACGGCCTTGTGCCTGGGCCAGGTAGAGCACCGGTACGAGGACCTTCTCGCCCTGTACTTCGTGCTCTTCCATCCACACGATGTCGTGAGTCAGGGCTGCGACCTGCTCGGCACTCAGGCTCACGCCCAGGGCGAGGTTGAGGGCCTGCTTGCTGGCGATGGCGTTGTCCATCAGGTAGCGGAACATGGCTTCGTCGCTGGTCAGGCCGGCGAGGTAGCGCTGGCCGGTGCGAGCCACCACCGCTTCGCGGATCAACCGCTGCTCGAACAAGCCATCGCCCAGGCGCTTCTGGGCCTGGTCCGGGTCATATCCCAGCTTGCCCAGTAGGTAGTCGGAATTGAGGAAGCGTGCCAGATCGGCAAAAGCCGGGTTGGTTTCGATCAGGTACTTGTGGCCCTTGACAGGCACTTCGCCCAAGGAGACCTGGCCAACCCCCGAGGGGACTCGTGTGCCGGTATCCGTCGGGTTGCTGCCTGCAGCCTGGCTGCCCTGCACCTGCCAGGCACCGCTGTTGGCGAGGCTGTGCGCCTGGCTGGCGCCGTCGTCATTGGCTGCCTGGGTGTTCAGGCGGAACAACCCGTTATCACCTTGCGGCAGGACGAAGCCAGGCAAGGTGAGCGGGTTGACCTGCCGTTGCTGCAGGTCGGGCGGCAGTTGGGCATTCAGCACGACCACGGGCTGTGCGGCTCGGTTCAGCGAGACATCCGCCCCACGGGCCTGGCCATGGTTGATGGCGGTGTTCGGGTAGGTTTGCAGGTTATCCAGGTTATTGCTGGCCTGGAGGGTGACATTGCCGCCGGCCTGGATCACGGCGGGTGCGAGCACCTGCCCGCTTCCGGCTACGGAGATGGGTTCGTTGATCCCCCGGTAGTAGGCCGGGCTAAAGCCCGCCTTCATGACCAGGTAGGCGGCCTCACTGAAGGTGGCAGCCGTGCCGTGCTGGGCCATGAAGTTCTGTACACGCGCCTGGTGGCCGTAATACACCCCGTTGGATTCCTTGGGGTTGGCGGTGATGACTTTCTGCACGCTCCCGGACATGGCCTGGGCGCCGATGCTCTTCAAGTCACCGGCCTTGATGGCGATGTCGTTGCGGGCGGACAGGGTGCTGTAGCGATTGGTGACCTGGTCACCTTCGATCTGCAGGTTGGCGCCTGCCAGGATCTGGCCCGCAGGCGAGTCCTTGGAGATGACCGCCCCCCACTCTTCGTTGAGGGTCAGTTGGCCACGCTTGTCGCCCCAGCTCTTCTTGCAGTGCTGAACGCAGATCAGGTACGCCCGGGCCGAAAGCAGCTTACCCTCCATGGCGAACGCGTCCTTGGCGTTCAGCAGGGTGGTTGCAGCCAGGCGCATGTCCTTGGCGCTTTCCAGCGTGGCGGACAGGTTCTCGAGCAGGTCGCTGCGTGCCAGTTGGTCATTGCTGGCGATGCTCAAGGCACCCAGGCTGTACACGTCGGCATAGCGGTTGGTGAAGCGCTTGACCCGCAACGCCATGTCGTCGCCGCTGAAGATCAGGCCTTTTTCGTTGAGCAGCGATGGCGTCTCGAGGCGCAGCAGGCCGGCGCTGCCGAGGGTGCCGTAGTTGTCGAGGGTGCCGGCGCGCGCCGTCAGGCTGCCGGCGGAGGTGATGCGTCCCTGGTTGGCCAGCAGTCCGCTGACGGTGAGGGTGCTGACCGCACCCCCTGCGATCCGAGCGCTGCTGGCGATATTCAGGCTGCCTGCGTTCAGGGTCAGCTCGCCCAGGCTGGAGAGCTGTCCCTGGCCGGTGTAGGCGCCGCTCAGGTTGAGCGTGAAGCTGCCGTCACTGGCGAGCACGCCGTGGTTGGTCCAGTTCTCCCCGCTGCCGCTGAAGGACTGCCGTGCAACCAGCTTGCCGCTGGCGGTCTGGGTGAAGGTACCGATGTCGAGAACCAGTTGGTCCGCTTCCAGCACGCCGCTGTTGGTCCAGTTGCTGGCGCTGAGGTTCAGCCTGCCCTGGGTGCTGAGGTTGCCCCCGCCGCCCATGACCTGGGCGGTGCTGAGGCCGAAACGCCCGGCACCGGTGTGGACGATGCTGCCGCCGGTGCCGTAGAGGTCATCGACGTCCAGCGCCAGTTCGGCGTTGGCGGTTTCCAGGGTGCCGTTGCGGTTGTCCAGCGCGCTGCCGAGGATCCGGGTGCTCCCCGTCTGGCCCAGTGCCCGCAGGCGGCCATGCTGGTTGTCGATGCGAGCGGCGGCCAGGCGCAGGGTACTGCTGCTTTCGAGCAGGCCGTTGCCATTGCGCAGGGCGCCGGACAGGGTGAAGTCGATGCGCTCGGCGGCCACCTTGCCGCCCTGGCCTCGGTTGTCGGCCCGGTTGTCGAAATCACCGGCGATCACGCTCAGCAGTTGATGGGCGTAGAGGCCGCCCCCCTGGTTCTGGAGGGTGCCAGTGCCCAGGTCGATGCGGGTTTCGCCGCTGAGCGCAGAGAGATGCCCACCCTGGTTGTCCAGGGCCTTGGCGATGACGGTCACGGCTTGCGCCTGGGCGGTGCCCGAGGCGTTGTCGAACGCTCCGTCACTGGTGACGGTCAGCCCGCCCTGCAGGCTGTTGAGGACGCCACCGTGGTTGTCCAGGTCGCCTGTGCTGCGCAGGTCCAGGTCGCCTTGTGTGGTTTCGAGGCGGCCACTGCGGTTGTTCAGCGCGCCCTCCAGTCTGGCGACCACGCCCTGTTGGCCACTGAGGTTGCCGCCCTGGTTGTCGAGACGTTGCGCCTGCAGGTCGATGAGACCTTGCTGGCTGTGCACCAGGCCATCGGCGCTGTTGTCCAGCACGCCGCTGAGCAGCAGGTCCAGGCCATTTCGGGCTGCCAAGGTGCCACCGGCGTTGTTCAAGTCGCCGGTGGTCAGCTTCATCAGTTGCTGGCTGATCAGGCTGCCCCCGCGGTTGTCGAGGGTGGCAGCCTGGAGCACCAGCGGGCCGCCACTGACCAGGCGGGCTTTTTGCGCGTTGAGCAACTGCCCGGTCAGGGTGAGGGTCATCGCGGCCTTGCTGGTCAGCTCACCGGCGCTGTTGTCCAGGCGCTTGGCCTGGATGCTGGCCGCCTGTTGGCTGCTGATCTGGCCGGTGCGGTTGTCGAGGGTATCGGCGAGCGTGAGGTTCAGATCGCCCGCGCTGGAAACGATGCCTCCTGTGCGGTTGTCCAGGCTCTGCGCGTCGACCGAGACCGCACCCTTGCCGACCAGGGCACCGGCATCGCGGTTGTCCAGCGCGCCGCTCAGGGTGATCTGCAGGTCGCCATCACGGCTGGACAGGGTGCCCTGGCTGCGGTTGTCGAGGCTGCCGGCCTTGACCGTCAGTCCTTTCCAGCCGGAGACCAGTCCGGCTCCGGCATTGCGCAGCGCGCCTTGCCCCAGGTCGATGTCGAGCTGGCCCGTGCTGATCAGCTTGCCCTGGTCGCCGTTGTCGATGGCCTGCGCCTTCAGGTGGTAACCCTGGCGGCTGGACAGCTCGCCTCCCCGGTTGTCCAGCTTTGCAAGGCGTTCGAGGGTGAGCGGCCCCTTGGCACTGAGCAGGCCGCCGCGGTTGTCCAGGTCGCCGTCTTGCAGGTCCAGGTGTACGGCGGCTTCGCCGATCAGGCGGCCCTGCTGCTGGATCAGGCGAGCCACGCTCAGGCGCAGGTCGCCCTTGGACGACACTTCGCCTCCCTGGCTGGAGTCCAGGCTGGCGGCCTCGAGGTGCAGGCCGGCGGTGCTGGTGATCAGGCCGTGCTGCTGGTTGACCAGCCCGCCCTGGAAGCTGAGCTCCAGGCTGCCCTGGCTGTTGACCACGCCGCCGGCGCTGTTGTCCAGGCTTTCACCCCGCACCACCAGCCGCTCACGTGCGGTCAGTACGCCCTTGGTGTGGTTGAGCAGGCGCTGGACGGTCAGGGTCAGGCCCTGGTCGGCCAAGATAAGGCCGGCCTGGCTGTTGTCCAGTACGGCGGGGGCTTGTCCGGCTATGGCCTGGGCGCGAATGTCGGCCTGGCCTTGGGTGGAGATTTCTCCGCCGCTATTGCGCAGGCGCTCGCTGACGCGCACATCGATGCCTTGGCGGGCCGCGATCAGGCCGCCGCTGAGGTTGTCCAGCTGCCGTGCTTCGAGGCTCAAATGGCCCTGGCTGAGCAATTCGCCGCCCTGCTGGGCAAGGGTGTCGACCTTGATCTCGACGTTACCCTTGGCCCCCACCTGGCCGGCGGTGCTGTTGCGCAGCTCGCGGGCAGTGACCTGGAGCGCGCCTTCGGCCACGACACGGCCCGGCCCGGCGTTGTCCAGAACGCCCTCTACCGCAACGCTCGCATCGCCCTTGCTGCTGACCACGCCACCCCGGTTGTCGAGGCGCTGGCCGGTGATGTCCAGGCGCTGGTCGGCAACGACGGTACCGCCCTGGTTGTTCAGGGCCGCCTTCTGCACCACCAGGCTGCCGCGGCTGCTCAAAGTGCCTTTTGCACTGTTGTCCAGCGCGTCGGCGCTGACGCTCAGGGCGCTGTCTGCTCTGAGCTGGCCGCCCCGGTTGTCCAGCTGTCCGGCGTCAATGGTGGTCACTGCTCGGCTGGAGAGCTCGCCGTCCTGGTTGTCCAGGCGCTGGGCGACCTTGACGTTCAGGGACTGGTCGGCCGCTATCGCGCCCTTGCGGTTGTCCAGTGATTCGGCATCCACCGTGACGCTGCCCTTGGACAGCAGCAGGCCGTCGTCGCGGTTGTCCAGCGCCTTGGCCGCCACCCGGGTATTGGCCTTGCCGCTGATGGCACCCGCGCGGTTATCCAGCGTACCGGTGAGCGCGGCCTCAAGGTCTCGGCTGGCCACCACGGTGCCCTGGTTACGCAGGGAGCCGCCACTGAGCTTCACATCACCCGTGGTGTTGCGGCTGTTGTCGCGGTTGACCCCCGCTTCGATCACGCCCTGGTTGCCGAGCTGCTCAGCCTTCAGGTCGATCTGCGCGCCGGCCGCCAGGCTCCGGTCTTTTTCCAGCGTCAGGCTCTGGGCCGCTTCGGCTTTGACGTTACGGCCGGCGTAGGTCTTGTTGCCCAGTTCGATCGATTGCGCCTTGAGGGCGATATCCCGG
>NZ_LXJQ01000090.1:0-8996 GCF_001728925.1 Pseudomonas sp. 1D4 | reverse complement strand
CCTTTTTCTGCGAGGCACCCGGCTGGCGGAAGTCACGGTTGAAGTAGTAGTTGCGCAGCTCGACGCTCGCCTTGCTGTCTTCGATGAAACCGCCTGCGACGGCCTGTTGGGCCAGCAGGCCACCTGCGATGGCCAGGGCCAGGGAAGATTTGTTCATGCAATGCTCCAATGGTGCGTGTTTCTAAGTGTTCTGATGGGGGAAGCGCGCATCGCCAAGCAATGAAAAACGCTGCCACATGACCCGCAGGTCAGACCCCGTAGCCCCTTGCCAGCGGGCCTGCCTGAGGTGGCGGTCAATCTAGGACAAGGGGTTTAATTCTTAAAAAGAATCAATATTCATTTTGTTGTAACAAAATCGAATAAATAGACCGGTAGCCTCCCTCTGGCGGGGAGCTGCCCCTGGGCGAGGCGGCTTCAGTTACTCGAAAGGGCGCGCAAATTACCGACTTTGGTCGCCTGGCGCCATCCCCAATAACGCAGCAGCGGACGGAATTCGCAGTCCCGCACCTCTCCGGGCCTGCAAAGGCGTCAGCACCCGCACGGCCGCTCATAAAAAATAACCAAAAGGTATTTATTGAGTCGTTTTTAGATCATTAGGATTTCGCCTCACCGGACCACTGGACTCCCAGCCCCCCCTATTCCAGTCCCGTAGCCCGGCCTCGCGCCGGCCAGCCGCCCGTGAGGAGCACCACCATGAATCGTTCCCCCTTCGCCCGCCGCCTGCTGGCGGCCCTGACCGTCGGCGGTCTGACCCTGAGCGCCCACGCTGCCCTCGTCGGCGACAAGCCGTTCTGAACGGTCCCCTGCCGCTCCGATACGGAGCGGGGCGAGCCGCTTGTCCACCGATCTTCGGACGGGTCCGAATGGCCTTCTGCCAGCCTTTGGCCAAGGCGCAACACAGTTCCTGAAACCGGTGTGAACGTCGTTGCAAAGCTGGTCGTTGACCCCTTCTGCCAAAGGAACTGTCGCTATGCTGGGGCCCCTAAAGCAGTGTGTTCCACCACCGTCAGGGCCCATCAGCCATGAGTGCAGCCATCTACATCGTTCCTGAGAAACCTGTCGCCGGGCTCGATGACTTCGTCAACGGCAGTACCGTCGTCCAGGTGGACGAAGTCGAGGTCGACGACCTCTGCAAACGGCTCAAGGTGAAGTCGCTGTGGGACTTCGTCAGCCAGGACCCGAACGAGTTCGCCGACCTGCTCGACGGCCTCGAACTAGACGACCAGCTCGCCTGCGAGCAGTGGTTCAGCCCCGAGGACGGGCTGCGCACCGTGCGTGCCCTGCAGGGGCACCTGGTGAGCCAGCCGCGTTCGCTGTCCAACGCCGATGCCTTCCTCGAAGACCTGCAGGACTACGAGTGGGTGCTCAGCGCCCTCGCCGAGCAGGACGTGCGCTGGCATTTCGCCGTCGCCGTCTGAGCCCTCCCCCGGGCCCTGGGCCGGTCAGAGCCGGTCCAGGGCCTGCACGAAGTCGCCGATGATGTCGGCGGCGTCCTCGATCCCCACCGACACGCGGATGGTCCCCTCGTGGATGTCCAGCTCCGCCAGGGCCTCGGCCGACAGCGCGCGGTGGCTGGTCTTGCCCGGGTGGGTGATGCTGCTGGCCACGCCGGCCAGCGAGGGCGCGAACGCGGTGCGCTGCAGGCCGCGGATCAGGCCGTCCACCTCCGCCAGGCCGCCCTTGAGGGTGAAGCTCAGCATGCCCGAGGCACCCTTGGGGAACAGCCGCTGGGCCAGTGCGAAGTCCGGGTGCGAAGGCAGCCCCGGGTAGAACACCTTCGCCACCTGCGGATGGGCCTCCAGCGCTTCGGCCAAGGCCTGGGCGTTGGCGGAATGGGCCTTCATGCGCAGGGCCAGGGTCTTGGCACCCCGGAAGGTCAGCCAGGCTTCGAAGGGGCTGGAACTGCCGCCGGCATTGATCTGGAAGCGTCGCGCCTGGGCGATCCACTCGGCGTCGCCGACGAGGATGCCGCCGGTGGCGTCGCTGTGGCCGTTGAGGTACTTGGTGGTGCTGTGCAGCACCAGGTCGGCACCGGCCGCCAGCGGGTTGTAGAGCGCCGGGGAAAGGAAGGTGTTGTCCACCAGCAGCTTCAGCCCGTGGGCCTTGGCCAGCCTGGCCAGGGCGGGAATGTCGCTGATGCGCACCAACGGGTTGGAGGCCGTCTCGGTGTAGATCAGCCGCGTGGCCGGGGTGATGGCCGCTTCCACCGCCGCCAGGTCGTTGATCTCCACCAGGGTGGCGCTGATGCCGAAGCGCGCCAGCTCCTTCTCGATCAGGCTCTGGGTGGTGCCGTACAGCTCGCGGCTGGCGATCAGGTGGTCGCCGGCATTCAGCCGCCCCAGCAGCGCCGCGCTCACCGAGGCCATGCCGGAAGCGGAGAACAGCGCCGCCTCGCCGCCTTCCAGGTCCCGCACCAACTGCTCCAGCGCCGCCTGGTTGGGGTTGGCGATGCGGGTGTACATGTAGTTGTCCGGGTTGCCGGCGAGGAAGTCGTCCACCTGCTCCAGGTTGTCGTAGACGAACACCGAGGACTCGTAGATGGGCAGCGTCTTCGGGCGGGTGACCATCTGCTGGTCGACGTCGTTGCCGCTGTGCACCGCGCGGGTGGAAAGGCCGGGTCTGGATTCAGGCATGGGGAATTCTCCAAAGGCAGGCGAGCGCGTGGGAGCGAATTCATTCGCGATGGACCGCGCAGCGGTCCCAGGCCTTGCAGCGCGTGCCTGCGGCACGCATTCGCGGATGAATCCGCTCCCACATAAAAAAGAACGCCGACGATAGTCGAGACTCGTCGGCGTGAGGAGAGGCGCGGCGTTCGCCGCACCACCGTGGCTTGCGGTTGATCAGAAGGCCGGCACGACCGCGCCGGCGTATTTCTGCTCGATGAAGGCCTTCACTTCCGGGCTGGTCAGCGCAGCGGAGAGTTTCTTGATGGCGTCGCTGTCCTTGTTGTCCGGGCGGGCCACCAGGTAGTTCACGTAGGGCGACGTGCTGTCTTCCAGCACCAGCGCGTCCTTGGACGGGTTGAGCTTGGCCTCCAGCGCGTAGTTGGTGTTGATCAGCGCCAGGTCCACCTGGTTCAGCACGCGCGGCAGCAGGGCGGCCTCCAGCTCCTTGAACTTGAAGTGGTGCGGGTTCTCGGCGATGTCCTTCGGGGTCGCCAGGGCGTTGCCCGGGTCCTTCAGCTTCAGCAGGCCGGACTTCTGCAGCAGGAGCAGGGCGCGGCCACTGTTGCTGCCTTCGTTGGGGATGGCGATGGTGGCGCCGTCCGGCAGGTCCTTCAGGGAGTTGTACTTGCTGGAGTAGCCGCCGAAGGGCTCGACGTGTACGCCCTGGACGATCACCAGGTGAGTGCCCTTGCCGCTGTTGAAGTTGTCCAGGTAGGGCTTGGTCTGGAAGTAGTTGGCGTCCAGGCGCTTCTCGTCCACCTGCACGTTGGGTTGCACGTAGTCGGTAAAGACCTTCACCTCCAGATCGACCCCTTCCTTCGCCAACTGCGGTTTGATCAGTTCGAGGATCTCGGCATGGGGCACCGGGGTGGCGGCGACGACGAGCTTCTCGCCGGCGTGGGCCAGGGTGGCGGAAAGGGCGGCAGCCAGAGCGGTCAACAGCAGGGACTTCTTCATGATGTTCCTTGATCTCAGGGGCTCCGGCTGGATCGTCAGCCATGAGCGGGGGTTCGGGTCCCGGCCTGGATGGTGCCGGGTTGGAGCGGACGTTACGGTGATTTTTTATAACGAACAAATACCAATTTTTTATTCATATATTCCTTTTGGAAATTAAAAGACGCCCCAGCCCGTACCCGACGCGCCCTCCCTATCCACATCGAATGTCGCCCTCGTGAATTGCCTCACCCGGCCTGCCTCACTAGAGTGGCGGCCTGTACCAACACCCCCCGGATGCCTGCCATGCTCGCCACTGCCCTCGCCCGCTTTCCCCGCCTGGAACTGGTCACCGCGCCGACCCCGCTGGAGAAGCTGGAACGCCTGTCCCGGGAGCTGGGGCGCGGCCTGTACGTCAAGCGCGACGACCTGACCCCCTTCGCCCTCGGCGGCAACAAGGTGCGCAAGCTCGAATACCTCGCCCAGGACGCCCTGGCCCAGGGCGCTGACGTACTGGTCACCGCCGGCGCCATCCAGTCCAACCATGTGCGCCAGACCGCCGCCCTGGCCGCGCGCCTGGGCCTGGGTTGCGTGGCCCTGCTGGAAAACCCCATCGGCACCACCGACCGCAACTACCTGGAGAACGGCAACCGCCTGCTGCTGGACCTGTTCGGCACCGAGGTGCAGTTGGTGCCCAACCTCGACACCGCCGACCAGTTGCTGGCCGAGGCCGCCGAGCGCCTGCGCGCTGCCGGCCGCACCCCCTACGTGGTGCCCATCGGCGGCTCCAACGCCCTCGGCGCCCTGGGCTACGTGCGCGCCGGCCTGGAGTTGGCCGAGCAGATCGAGGCCAGCGGCGAGCGCTTCGCCGCCGTGGTGCTCGCCTCCGGCAGCGCCGGCACCCATGCCGGCCTCGCCCTCGCGCTGGAACAGGCCCTGCCCGGTACCCGCGTGGTGGGCGTCACCGTGTCGCGCCCCGACGCCACCCAGCGGCCCAAGGTGGAAGGCCTGCTGCAGCGCACCGCCGACCTGCTCGGCGTGCCGGTGCCCGCCGGCCTGAAGGTCGAGCTGTGGGACCAGTACTTCGCCCCGCGCTACGGCGAAGCCAATGCCGGCACCCTCGCCGCCGTGCGTCGGGCCGCCGCCTGTGAAGGGCTGCTGCTGGACCCGGTCTACACCGGCAAGGCCTTCGCCGGCCTGCTGGACGGCATCGCCCGACAGGCCTTCGACGGCGACGGTCCGGTGCTGTTCCTGCACACCGGCGGCTCGCCGGCGCTGTTCGCCTATCATCCTGCGGGCGACGCGAACCACGACTTATAACCAGAAAATTAATTTTCTGGTTTTTTATGTATTTAAACGAATATATGGAACTCCCTTAGAGTGGCGACCCTCCATTCGCCAACTGCCCCCGCGAGGCCCCCTATGTACGCAACAACGCTCCGTCGTCCCGCCCTCTTCGCCAGCCTGGCGCTGGCCCTCGGTCTCGGCCTGGCCGGCACCGCCGCCGCCGACCTGAAGGACATCCAGCAGAAAGGCGCCCTGAAGATCGGCCTGGAAGGTACCTACCCGCCCTTCAACTACCAGGACGAGAGCGGCAAGCTCACCGGCTTCGAAGTCGAGCTGGCACAAGCCCTGGCCAAGGAGCTGGGCGTGAAGGCCGAGTTCCAGCCGACCAAGTGGGACGGCATCCTCGCCGCCCTGGAATCCCGTCGCCTGGACGTGGCCATCAACCAGGTGACCATCTCCGAAGAGCGCAAGAAGAAGTACGACTTCACCACCCCCTACACCGTCTCCGGCATCCAGGCCCTGGTGCGCAAGGGCAAGGAAGGCGAGATCAAGACCGCCGCCGACCTGGCCGGCAAGAAGGTCGGCGTGGGCCTGGGCACCAACTACGAGCAGTGGCTGAAGGAGAACGTCCCGCAGGCCGACATCCGCACCTACGACGACGACCCCACCAAGTTCCAGGACCTCAACGTCGGCCGCATCGACGTGATCCTGGTGGACCGCCTGGCCGCCTTCGAGATGGTCGACAAGACCGGCGGCCGCCTGGCCGTGGCCGGCGAGCCCTTCTCCCGCCAGGAGTCCGGCATCGCCGTGCGCAAGGACAACCCCGAACTGCTCGCCGCGCTGGACAAGGCCCTGGCCAAGCTCAAGGCCGACGGCACCCTCAAGGCCCTGTCCGAGAAGTGGTTCAAGGCTGACGTGACCCAATGATCGACGGCAGCCTGCAACTGGTGCTGGATTCCGCGCCCTTCCTGTTGAAGGGCGCGCTCTACACCGTGGTTCTCAGCCTCGGCGGCATGTTCTTCGGCCTGCTGCTGGGCTTCGCCCTGGCCCTGGCGCGCCTCTACGCCATCGCGCCGGTGCGCGGCCTGGCGCGGGTCTACGTGTCGTTCTTCCGTGGCACACCGCTGCTGGTGCAGTTGTTCATCATCTACTACGGCCTGCCCCAGCTCGGCCTGGAGCTGAGCCCGCTGATGGCTGCGCTGATCGGCTTCTCGCTGAACATGGCCGCTTACACCTCGGAAATCCTCCGCGCCGCCATCGCCTCCATCGACAAGGGGCAATGGGAAGCCGCTGCCAGCATCGGCATGAGCCGTGGTCAGGCGCTGATGCGCGCCATCCTCCCGCAGGCCGCGCGCACCGCCCTGCCGCCGCTGGGCAACAGCTTCATCTCGCTGGTCAAGGACACCGCCCTGGCCGCCACCATCCAGGTGCCGGAAGTGTTCCGCCAGGCGCAGTTGATCACCGCGCGCACCTTGGAAATCTTCACCATGTACCTGGCCGTCGCGCTGATCTACTGGGTGCTGGCCACACTGCTGGCCCACGTCCAGGCGCGCCTCGAGGCCCGGGTCAACCGCCACGAACAGGACAGCTGATGATCACCGTCCGTAACCTGACCAAGTCCTTCAAGGGCCAGGCGGTGCTCAAGGGCATCGACCTGACCATCGAGCCGGGCGAAGTGGTCGCCATCATCGGCCCCAGCGGCTCGGGCAAGACCACCCTGCTGCGCTGCCTCAACCTGCTGGAAGAGCCCGACGGCGGCACCCTCCAGGTGGGCCAGATCGAGATCGACGCCAACCAGCCCCTGAAGCAGCAGCAATCGCTGATCCGCCAGTTGCGCCAGCACGTCGGCTTCGTGTTCCAGAACTTCAACCTCTTCCCCCACCGCACCGCGCTGGAGAACGTCATCGAAGGCCCGGTGGTGGTGAAGAAGGAACCCCGCGAGCGCGCCATCGCACGGGCCCGTGCGCTGCTGGCCAAGGTCGGCCTGGCAGGCAAGGAAGACGCCTACCCCAAGCGCCTTTCCGGCGGCCAGCAACAGCGCGTAGCCATCGCCCGCGCCCTGGCGATGGAGCCGGACGTGATCCTCTTCGACGAACCCACCTCCGCCCTCGACCCCGAGCTGGTGGGCGAGGTGCTGACCACCATCCGCGGCCTGGCCGAGGAGAAGCGCACCATGGTCATCGTCACCCACGAGATGAGCTTCGCCCGCGACGTGGCCAATCGCGCGATCTTCATCGACAAGGGCGTGATCGTCGAACAGGGCGACGCCAAGACCCTGTTCAGCGCCCCGAAGGAAGAACGCACCCGGCAGTTCCTCGCCAAGTTCCTGGTGGGGTGAGCGGTCACCCCCGACGCCCCCCGTGGGCGCGAATTCATTCGCGATGGCGGCGTAGGTTGGATGGCGCTCTTTCCATCCACCAACGGAGTTGAGGGTGACGCCGATGGTGGACCGATGAAGCGTGGTCCACCCTACAGCCACGACGGACCGCCGGGCGCTTGGTCGGTGACCTGGCCAAAATCCGCCAGACTGACGGGTCACAACGCGATAAAGCGCGTAGAATCCGCGCGCCCTCGCAACAAGCCCTGCCTCTTGCCATGAATCCCTCGACCCTCCTCTCCCTCCCCCTGCTCGCCCTGGCCCTTGGCGGCTTCGTCGTCGGCAGCAGCGAATTCATCATCATGGGCCTGCTGCCCGAGGTGGCCCAGGACCTCTCCGTGAGCCTCTCCGACGCCGGCCTGCTGGTCAGCGCCTACGCCATGGGCGTGGTCATCGGCGCGCCGCTGCTGGGCCCGCTGCTGGGGCGCCTGCCCCGGCGCCAGGCGCTGCTCTGGCTGATGGGCGCCTACGCCCTAGGCAACCTCGCCTGCGCCCTGGCCCCCAGCTACGAATGGCTGCTGGCGGCGCGCATGTTCACCGCCTTCAGCCATGCCGGCTTCTTCGGCTGCGCCACCCTGCTGGCCGCCGAGCTGGCACCGCCCCATCGCCGCGCCTCGGCCATGGCACTGGTGCTCAGCGGGCTGACCATCGCCAACGTGCTCGGGGTGCCGGCCGGCGCCTGGCTGGGCCAGGCCACCAGCTGGCGGGTGACCTTCATGGTGGTGGCGGGCCTGGGCCTGCTGACGCTGCTGGCGCAGTTCCTCTGGCTGCCGGCCACCGCCAGGCCGCAGCCCAATGCCGCCGGTGCCTGGGACGGCATCTTCCGGCGCCCGGTGCTGCATGCGCTGGGGGTGTGCAGCCTGTCGTCGGTGGCGCTGTTCGGCGTGTTCACCTACATCAGCCCGCTGCTGCGCGATGTCTCCGGCTTCAGCCCGGAGCACGCCAACTTCGCCCTGCTGCTGTTCGGCATCGGCCTGACCCTCGGCAACCTGCTGGGCGGGCGCCTGGCGGACAAGGGCTTCCGCTTCGCCCTGCCCGGGGCCTTCGCGGTGAGCGGCCTGTGCCTGGTGGGGCTGTTCGTCTTCGCCCAGGTGCCGGTGCTGGCGCTGGCCTGCCTGTTCCTCTGGGGCGTGGCGAGCTTCGCCATCTCCTCGCCGCTGCAACTGCTGCTGGTGGAACAGGCCGGCGAATCCGCCAGCCTCGCCGCCACCCTCAGCCACGCGGCCTTCAACCTGGGCAACGCCAGCGGCGCCTTCGTCGGCGGCCTGTGGCTGAGCACCGGGATGGGCCTGGCCAACCTGCCGCTGATGGGCGTGGCCGTGCTGGTCGCCACCCTGCTGGTGTGCCTGCCCCTGCCGCGCCTGCGCGCCACCCGCGAGCGCCTCCAGGCGGCCGGACAGATCCATTGATCCACCATCCAGCTCCGAGCCGCGCGCCGTGTACCGGAGTGATGGGCTTCGCGTAGCTCAGCCCATCCTACGGGCGGCAGGGTGCAGCATCCGTGGGGTGGATCGCACTTCACCGATCCACCGTCCAACCCCGAGCCGCGCGCCGTGCATCGGAGTGATGGGCTTCGCGTAGCTCAGCCCATCCTACGGGCGGCAGGGTGCAGCATCCGTGGGGTGGATCGCGCTTCATCGATCCACCGCCCAACCCCGAGCCGCGCCGTGCATCGGAGTGATGGGCTTCGCGTAGCTCAGCCCATCCTACGGCCGGCAGGGTGCTGCACCCGT